>NZ_ABOX02000026.1 GCF_000172555.1 Pedosphaera parvula Ellin514 | reverse complement strand
CTCGTCTGCATTCGATTGCTCGCGTCAGTCTTGTGCTTGGAACTGTCGCGTTGTTCTTTACAACCATGGGAGTTTTCCTCGGGATGATTTGGGCCGAAAGGGAATGGGGTCGATACTGGGCCTGGGATTCCAAAGAAGTCGGAGGCTTGAGCGTGGTCATTTGGCTAGCTTGCTATTTGATCGCCCATCGATTCTTCAAGAACGGCGCGCGAGGAGTTCTCGCGATCAGCATGCTCGGGAATATTGTGGTCAGCCTGGCGTGGTTTTGGCCGCAGGGGAACGGGTTACACCAATATGGGGCGGCGAACACTTCTATTATGCTGGCAGCGGCGGTCCTGGTTAATCTCGCATTCTTTGCGATTGGTTTTGTGCCGGCGGGGAGGGGGCGCACAATGCGAGGATAGAGGGTGGAAGATGGAGGATGGGGGGCCGAGGGCGGAGGGCGGAAAGGTAGGGCGCGTCACTCCGCTGCGCACCGTTCTGGTTGCCGTCTTTACTATCGTCCATTCTCCATGATGAGAACGTTCAACGTTCAGGTGGGGAAAGGGGAGTCCGCCTCCCGTTGCTCGGCGGTGAGGCTGGCCTTTTTCATTGACTACAGGGTGGTGGCGTTTAGCTTCGGGCGAAGCAGACCGCCTTGTTTATGCAAATTTACGTCAGAAGGAACGAGCAAACATTGGGGCCATACATGCCAGCCGAGTTGCGTACGCGGCTTGCATCCGGGGAGTTGGGAGCGGATGATTTTGCCTGGCATGATGGACTCGTAGATTGGCAGCCGCTTTCCGAGGTCTTAAGCGCGTTTTCCCTGGGCTTGCATGCGGCGCCATCGGCAACTCTGAGGCCCTCCGGTTTTGGAAAAGCATCGTTTATCATTGCTTTGGCAGGGGGTGTGGCCTGGATTGCGATTACGATTGCTGCCGGAGTTGCGGATAGCAAGGGCACCAGCGACTCGAGCCCGGTGATGATGATTGTGGGATGTGCCTTTCTGTTGAACATTGTCGCCAATTTGGCAGGCATGGTCCTGGGAATCATCGCGCTCACCAAGCCCGCTTCCAACAAATGGATGGCGGTTACGGGTCTTGTCGTTAATTTCACTGAGTTGGCAGGGGTCGGGTTTCTGGTCAGATCATGAACGACGAGGGGCTGATTTCCTGAATAGGCCAGTTCCAGAAATGGGCTGGCCTTTTTGGTTGACGGTAAGATGGTGCTAGCTCAACTTACGTTCGCGCCGCATCCCAAGAATGCATCATGAATAACACCCTCCAAAGTTTTCCTCGCAAGTGGCTCGTTCATGCCAGCGCGCTACTGGTGGTTTTTAGTCTATACGGATGTGCCACGGTACAGCCTGAACTCACCGCAGAGGAGCGAGCTTACAACGAAGCACTCCAAAGTCAGAGCCAGAGTAGCACGTCAACTGGCGATGTCTTCAAGGGTATCCTGGGCAGTCTCTTGTGGTCGTCCCAATATGCCGTGGTGGCAGGGGCTGAGGCTTTGGCAAGAAGATGATCTGCCGAATTGCGAATGGCGAGTTTCGAATGAAGGGAGGGGAATTGCGAGGAGGGCCTAGCCGCGTCCGCGGATAAGCTCGACGGGTTGGCTTGAGTCGCCGACGATGTCAGAATTCCGGGTCCTTCCGGACGGGCACCAGCGTCATTCCACCATGGATGTTGGAGAAGCCCAGAACGGCGCGCAGCGGAGGTCCTTCCGGACGGGCACTGGCGCCCTACCTTCCGACGGAATGCGAGTTTCGGTTGTGAGTTGACGGGGAGGATTAAAAGCATTATTACAGCAACGCCGGGAAGTTGTTAACGTGGACTCAATCAGCAAGGCAAACGGTCAGCTTGGAAAGACCGATTGCTACGTTGTCGCTATCGTTTTCCAGCCAGCTTCCGGTGAATCCATCCCCTCCCCAATACTGGGGATAGACAAAAAGGGGCAGGGAAGATGAAATCAATAATCCGGAGAGCAGCGCACGAAACCTTTAACCGTTCTATCAACCTATGAAATCAACTATGTCGGCTCGGTGGAAAAAGCAGTGGGTGCCATTCGCGGCGGCGCTGGCGCTGTCAGGTGTTCGCGTGGCCAGTGCGGCAGATTATCCCACCACAATTCTGGGGGATCATCCGATGGCTTACTATCGTTTGGAGGAAACTTCCAGCACGGCCGCCGTTGATAGCAGCGCGTCGGGTGCGTTTCCTGGCGTTTATAATGTCAGCGGCTCCAATCCATTGCTGGGACAACCCGGCATAGATACCAACTCCATTGCGCTGTCGGTGGCTCAACCTTCTTCAGTCACGGCCGGCTATTATGACGAGATGAATCAGCAAGCTCCGTTCTCGTTCGAGATTTGGGCCAATCCGATCAGCACCGACCTGGCCAATTATCGTTGTCCCATCGGCAATTTTTCCGGCTGGAACACGTCAACGCAGTCGGGCTGGTATGTTTATCAAATAGCGGGCTCGCCGACGGCATTTGCCTGCATTACCGCGAGTGGTGTCTGGATTCAATCTGCGGCTGTTACGCTGTTCAACTGGTATCACATCGTAGGCGTTTATGATGGAACCAACATGAGTTTTTATTTGAACGGCACATTGGTTGGCACCCAGAGCGCTGCGGGTTACACAGCAAATTCAGTCAATAATGCCGGAGTCAATCCAATTGCCTTGGGCTTCCGCGGTGATGGGTCAGGGTATGGCGCCTTCGATGGTAACCTGGATGAATTCGCCTATTACACCAATGCGCTGACGGCCGCCCAGGTTCTGGCTCACTATCAGGTGGGAACAAATTCTTTCCGAGTGGCCGCCGCGCCGGCACTTCTGAAGGACACGGCATCGGCCACCAATTACGCGGGATCCAGCGCACAATTTAGCGTCATCGCCAGCGGGGCGACGCCGCTGGCGTATCAGTGGTACAAGGGAGGTGTCGGAGGTGCCCGGATCAATGGCGCCACGAACAGCACATTGTCGTTCACCGCCGCCCCGGTTGATGACGGCACGACTTATCAAGTGATTGTCACCAACTATGTTGGTTCCGTCACCAGCAGCGTGGCTACCCTGACCGTTCTGACCAATCTTCAAATTGACGCCCCGTTGACTTCCATCTTGCGCAATGTTGGTAGTGCGGCGGCGTTTGAAATTGTGGCGGAAGGAGCAGGACCAATCACATACCAATGGCATAATGGAGACGGCAGCAGCATCCCCGGAGCCACCAACCCGGTGTTGTGGTTGCCGAAGGTGCAACTGACAAACGATGGTGCGAGCTATTATGTCAGCGTGATGAATCCGTATACTTCCGTCGACAGCGATCCGGCCACGTTGAATGTCCAGGCTCGTCCGGTGGATGTGCCGGTCAATGGTTATGCTAAAGTAGTGCTTGCTGACGGTCCGGTGGCCTTCTGGCAATTGAACGAATCGACGGGCAGCGGCACGGCGGTTGACACCGTTGGCAGCTTTGATGGGAGCTATGTTGCGAGCACGGGTGGCTTCAACTTTGGCGTTCCGACCGGTGTGCCGCACGATACGAATGTGGCTGTGGGCATTACCGGGGGTGCGACCGTCAACATTCCCTATGCGATCGAAATTAATCCACCAGGGGCGTTTTCAGTGGAAGGTTGGTTCCAACCTGCGTCATTGGCCGCCAATGGCAATGATTACCGGACGCCTTTGTCTTCCATGAGCAATCCGTATGGCGCTGGCCCGACTGGCTGGCTGGTTTATCAAACCGGGGGCAATAATTGGGCTTGGTGGCCTTACAACGGCTTTTGGACAGGCGCTCAATTGACCGATACTGATCCCATTGTTGCCGGGCAATGGTATTATTTAGTGATGACCTATGACGGCGCTACGTTCACCTTCTATGTGAATGGTGTGGCAAAAGCTTCCGGGACGGACAGTGGATTTGTCCAGAACGGGAACGTGCCGGCTGGCGGTGCCGCCAGTTACAACCATAATTACAACACCAATCCCGGCTTGCCCAGCGGCAGCAGCCCGACCGTTCTGGGCTGGCGTTCGGACGCCGGCTTCAATCCGTTTGTTGGCAACATGGACGATGTAGCCGTGTATAACAAGGTCCTGACACCTTCACAGATTCAGAGTCATTTCCTGAACACAACGCATCTATCCATCACGATTTCCGGCACTAAGGTTGTCGTTTCCTGGCCGGTGGGAACGCTCCAGTCATCAAGCAATGTTGGGGGACCTTATTCCAACGTTATCGGAGCAACGTCACCTTATACCAATTCAATCAGTGGCACGAAATTCTTCCGTGTGCAGGTGCAGTAATTTGGTGTTAAGGAAAAATCCATGAACAGGGCCGGCCCACATGAACTGGGCCGGCCCTAAGTATTTTTACTTTCAGGCGCGTCTCTGAACTGAGAAGGCAGCGCTGAGGGCTGGATTCAGGTGGATGAATGAGATAGATTACAGCTGTAGTCTTGTTTGCTTGCGGAAGAGGGTCGGCGACTGGGGATGAGCGCTTTTGATTGGCGAGGGTTTGTTCCCAGGGACGAAAAAGCGGCGGTCCTAGTTATTTACACAAGCACAAATCTCAAACGCTGGCGGAATAATAATTCGATCCTTTGTTCACCCTTCCTGACCTCAACTCGGTTCAGCCCATGGATCTTCGCGAGATCGTAGCGAGCTTGGGTTGGCCGGCCGGAAAAATTTGGAATTGTGAGATTCTTGGACTTTTCCTGTCGGATTTTGAATCCGGCGGCTAACATAGAGTGAGTGAACGATCAGACCGACGGACAATTATTGCGAGTTTATGCGGAACACAGCACCGATTCGGTTTTTGCTGAATTGGTGCGACGCCATTTAGATTTCGTTTATTCTGCCGCGTTACGCATGGTTTGTGACGCGCACCTTGCCGAGGATGTGACTCAAAGCGTGTTTGTCGCCTTGGCGAACAATGCGGCGCGTCTGACAAATCGCGCAAACCTATGCGGCTGGTTACACCAAACCGCGCAGAACATCGCCGCCCAGACCGTGCGCACGATTGAGCGTCGGCGTGCCCGTGAGCGGGAGGCCGCTACCATGAATCAATTGCTTTCTTCGGCATCCGAGATTTCATGGGAACAAATCGCCCCGCACCTCGACGCCGCGCTCGGCGAATTAGGCGAGCCAGATCGTGACGCCTTGTTTCTCCGCTATTTCAAGAACTATGATTTGCGCACCGTGGGCACAACCTTCGGCATCAGCGATGATGCCGCCCAAAAGCGCGTGAGCCGGGCTCTCGAGCGGCTGCGCGCGTTCCTGGCCAAACGCGGCGTCACCGTTGGCGCAGGCGGACTGGCCCTCGTTATCTCTGCCAATGCTGTGCAGGCCGCACCTGTGGGTTTGGCCGTCACCATTACTGCCACCGCAATCGCAGGGACGGCCGTTTTCACTTCCACCGCAATCGCCACCACCACAACCATTGCCATGACCACGATACAAAAAGCCTTCGTCACCGCCACGGTCGCTGTGCTGGCCGGAGCCGGAATTTACGAAGCTCGTCAAGCGTCACACCGACAGGACGAAGTTCAGGCGCTTCACCAATCGCAAGGCTCGTTGATCAATCAACTTGAGCAATTACGCAATCAGTACAAAACAGCAACCAATGCTCAATCGCTTTCCCGCGACCAGTTTAATGAACTGCTGCGGCTTCGAGGAGAGGTTGGCAATCTTCGGAGCAAAGCCAAAGAGGCTGAAATGCAGCGCGAGGAAAATCAGCGGATCCGCTCCGCGCAGGCATCCGGGCAGAATTTCGATGACGCAAATCAGCCCAAGCCAGGCGCACAGCAAATTATTGACAAGGCGTCGTGGGCCTTTGTGGGATATGCCTCGCCGGAAGATGCATTCCAATCGGCCACTTGGGCGATGACCAAGGGCGACCTAAAAACTTTACTGAACAGTGCAACTCCCGAGGCACAGAAGCAGATGGTCAAGGACTGGGAAGGCAAATCAGAAAATGAATTGGTGGAACAAAATGTCAATGGAATGACGAATGTCACGGGATATCGCGTTCTTGGCAAAATCGCCATTTCGGAAGACGAGGTTCATTTGCTGGTTCATACCGAGGGGGAAGATTTGACTCCTACGTTCATCATGCAAAAAATTGGCGCTGAGTGGAAAATAGCAAATCGGGTGAAATACACGCCATTTTGAGCCTCCCCCGGAATTCTGAAACCGGGTCCCTCCCATCCCTCATTCTCTTCCGCCACCACCGTTAAGACCGTTCATTGTTTCAGCTTTCCGGGGCTGCCCCTTCCCTTCCGCTTCCCACGCCGGAGGCTAAAACCAGACAAAAAAATGCTGTTGCCTTTCAGTGCGGACGGACATTTATAGGTAAATGACGACGATGGATGACATGGAACTGCTGCGGGAATACGCGACGCGGCATTCCGAGGAGGCGTTCGCCACGCTCGCAACGCGGCATATCGACCTGGTTTATTCGGCGGCGCTGCGCCACACCCGCAACCATCACCAGGCGCAGGAAGTCACCCAGGCGGTTTTCGTCGTTCTCGCCCGCAAAGCCGGTTCGCTCAATCCCCGGACGGTGCTGGCCGGTTGGCTGTTCCAAACGGCGAGACTGACAGCGGCCAATTATGTGCGCGGCGAGATCCGGCGCGTCCGCCGCGAGCAGGAGGCCTGCATGCAATCAGACCCCAACCACCATACCGAAGAATCGTGGCGGCACGTGGCCCCCATCCTGAATGAGATCATCGGCGGCCTGCGCGAAAAAGATCGCGACGCCATCGTGCTGCGGTTTTTCCAGGGCAAGGACTACCGGCAGGTGGCCGCCGTCCTGGGAGCGACCGAAGAAGCGGCGCAAATGCGCGTCAGTCGGGCGCTGGAAAAGATGCGGAAGATGTTTGCCAGGCGGGGCGTCGTGCTGTCGGCGGCGGCATTGGGGGGCGCCATTGCCGCGCAAGGAACCCAGGCGGCACCGGCAGGCTTGGCCGCCACGGTGGTCGCCGGGGCGGTTCACGGCGCGGCAATGACCGCCTCAACCCTGACGCTGGCAGAAGGGACATTGAAAATTATGGCATGGACCAAAGCGAAAGTTACCATCGGTGCGGGCGTGGTTGTCCTGCTCGCGTTTCAGCAACATCAAAACGCCGTGCAAGCGCAGCAGATTGCGGCCGCCCGCCAGAAGTTGGACGGCCAGGCGCAAGCGCTGGCGGCAGAAGAAAGCCGCGCGCAGGAACTGGAACAGCAGACGGCCGGCATTCTCGAAACCGAGAGCAGCCAGCAAAAGGACCTGGAACGATTGCGGACCCGAAGAAAGGCCGCCGGCCAGGGGAGCCAGTCGCTGGCTGGCGCTCACGCGCCATCCACGCTGCTGGCGGCGACCCTGAGCGACCCGGATGCACGGGAGGCGCTGCGCCAGCAGTTGTTCACGGCCCAGCCGCACCCGCTGGAGCCCGATCATCGAGGGACTGAAGCTGGATAAGCAGAAGGCCGAGAAGCTGGTGGGGATTGGCGCGGATTGGGGCTTGAAAAATCTCGAGACCGCCGTGGCGTTCACGGAGGCGACCCTGACGGCTGAAGCTGCGGTGCAGACCGAGGCAGATACCGAACGGGATGCGACCAGCCAGATCCGGCTATTGCTGGGGGACGAGGGCTTTGCCAGCTACCAGGAATGCCAGAAGGAATTCCCGGCGCGGACATTGGTGGATCAGTTTAACAAGCAGTTGGGACCTTTCCCGATCAGCGCCATTCAGCGAGGGGCGCTGGCCCGCGTCATTGAAGCCGAACCCACGGAAGTGGCCTCTGGCCTGGCAGGCGACTTCACGGTGCGGGAACTCGTCTCGCCGGGCGGATTGGACGGGCGCTTTGAGGCTCAAGCCGAATCGAACCAGCGGATTCTGCAGGCTGCGGCGGGGTTCCTGTCTCCGGAGCAGGTGGAATCCCTCCGGCTGATGCAGGTCTCCAATATGAGCGCGCAAAAGGGGACAGTGCTGCGGATATTGCGAAAGCTCTAAACAGGACATATGAGATTATCGAGCAAGATGCAGTTTGGTTTGTTGGCGGCGGGCGTGCTACTCGTCGGTTGGGGAGCTTGGCGGCATGTGCGTCAGGGTCGTGAATTGGCCGAGGTCGAGGCCCAAGTCCGGGCAGCAGAACAGGAGTCGGAATCCCGGCGTTCAGTGCTGGGGGCGGCCGAGGAACGGAACCGGGACGTCGTGGAGGCTGAAAGGCGCGCCGGCAACGAGCGGCTCGTGGCCTTGATGCGAGAGAGAGCGGCGGCAACCAGGTCCGCCTCAGAATCCGCAGCCCAAACCCGCACGTTCGGAAACGCGCTGGCCAGTGTTTTGGACAGTCCGGATCAGCAAAAGGTCGAGAAGAATTACATGCGCGACCAGATGCGCGCCAATCTCGACCTCTTCTTTAAGATAACGAAGCTGTCTCCGGAAAAGACCGAGCAATACCTCGACCTGGAAATTGACAACAAACGACGCGATTCCGACCGCATGGCTGCGCTCTTGCGCGGTTCAATGCCCGTAGCGGACGCGCTGAGTCAGCGTGACGAGGACCGACGCCAGCAGGAGAGCCGACGGCGCGAAATCCTCGGCCCCGAGGGGACAGCCTTTCTTGACTCGGTTGCTGATGGGATGCGCAACGACTCGGCCAAGCGCCTCGTCGGCGCGATTCAGCAGAACATGGGCGGCGCGCCGCTCAGCCAGGAGCAAAGCGACAAGCTGCAGGGGCTCATCAAAGTGGAGATCAGCGCGCAGTCGCCGGACAACACCGACCTGTTCCGCCCGCCGGCGGAATGGACCCAAATCGTCAGCGACCGCCAGCAAGACGTGGTGCGGGGCGCCGCGGAGTTCCTGACCCCGGCCCAGATGGAGACGTTTAAGTGGCTGGTCGCCCAGGACCTGGAGCAACGTCAGCAGCAATGGGCGCAGCAGCGCAAGGCGCTGGGCATTAAGAATGGCGCGCAGAATTAGCCGCGAAAGAACGCAAAGCCCCAGCCCGGGAAGCGAAGCGGGGTCGGAAGCGCTTATTGCTTGGTCGAAAAACGAAAAGGAAATAATCATAAGCGCTTCCGACCCCGCTCTCTATTTTTGCAACCCAGCATAATTCGGAGGATTGCAGATCGCAACTTGTTGGAACTGATCCAAATGAGTACAAGAATGATAAAGGCGAAGTGATGGCGATAATCCGCCATAAGCCAGGGCTGCCGGATAGCGAGGGAAAGAAACTTAAAAGCGAATGATCGCGCCATTGGCAAGATTCATTGATTGGTCAGTTCTTCAGATGGCATACGCCGTTATTGGGCTGAAACACGCGCCCAGGCCAAAATGGAAATTGGAGGAAGCGCTCGAATTTCTGAATGGGCCGGACTTTATCCCCGCCGCAAGCGATCCGGCACAGATGGAATTTGACGGGCCGCGGCATTTCCAATTTCCCACGCCGCTCCCGGGCAAAGCCCGCGAGAACAACGTCGTTTATGGTCGGCTCGATCGGTGCGCGGAACGCTGGCAGCAACGACCGGCTATCATTCTATTGGATGGCGCTTTTGGCATCGGTTATCACTCCGGGCTTCCGTTGCTTGCCCGCCGCATCAATCGGGCCGGATTCAATGCGGTCACATTGGTCGCTCCCTCCAGTCTTCAACGCCGTCCGCGCCGACCCATTGAAGAGAATTGTTTGGAGTTTGCGCAGGAGATTGCACAGAACGTCGCTGAGATTCGCGCGCTGACTGGCTGGCTGCTTAATGAAGGTTGCGCATCCGTCGGGCTTTTGGGTTTTTCGTTTGGGGGATGGCTTGCGGGATTGACTGCGTGCAGCGATCCACGCATCGCCTGTGCCGTTCTGACTGTGCCCCAGGTGCGCATGAGGTGCTCCCAACCAATCGTCTGGCGGCGGGTTCGAGAAGCGCTTCAGCCTCTAAGGTCGGCACAGGATGCAATGGATACGACCCGGTTAAACCTGATTTTATCCACGCCAGTTATCCCGAAAGAAAATATTCTGTTGATTGACGGCATCCATAATCTGTTCGGGGAGCGGCAATGGATGGAGGACCTCTGGCAAAAGTGGGAACAACCTGAAATCTGGCGATTGCCTCACGGTCACGTTAGTGCGCTGTTCGTGCCGGGCTTGACGGGGCGCATGCTTGACTGGCTGTCGCTGAGGTTGGAAGCCGGTCGAAAAAACAACGTATGATCGCACCTTTGGCAAAATTGTTGAAGCGAATTCGAGGTTTTTTAGAAAGGAGCAGCCGACTAGTCGCCGCGGCATGCATCATCTGCTTCGCCTTCGGTCTGGCACTCTCACATCGGATTGCGAGGGGAAGAAACTTAAAAGCGAAAAATGAAGGAGCCTGAACAGAAAAATATATGACGATCGAAAAAGAACAATCACATAAGTATTCGCTCATGGCGGCGTTGTTGTCCGGTCTCATCCGAGTTGTCCTTTTTCCGGTTTGGCTGGTTGTCGCAATTCTTTACGAGGCCCACGTGATTTTATCGAGTCGAAAGCTGGGAGTCTCGGCGACGGCATTGGGCCCAATGTCCACGCGGTGGATGCAACATCAACTTGGGCAAAGACGGGATGAGGCTTGCGCCAAGTTAATAAAAGTACTGCCGAACCATTGCCACGCTGGATTGTATGCGGTGGCATTCCCCGTGTTACTGGGCCATCGATTGACCGGGTTCGTTCCAAAGAGCCTCCGCTATCCCTATGAAGGAATTCCGCCTGTCCAGCACCAAACCCATGTAAGGTCGACGTTTGCTGACGCTGCGATTGAAAAGTATCTGCCGGGCGTCGAACAGTTTGTCGAGCTGGGCGCGGGTTATGACACGCGAACCGTGCAACTGCAACACAACCACCGAATTCGTTGTTTCGAAGTTGACCTGCCAAAGACCCGACAACTCAAGCTCAGGCTCTTGCATCAATGTGGAGTCGATACAAGCGGTGTCACATTCGTCGCTGCTAATTTTTTGACCGACGATTGGCTGGATAATCTGATGAAAGCCGGTTTTGATCCATCCAAACCCGCATTCTTTCTTTGGGAGGGCGTGACCTACTATCTGAGCCGCGAGGCGATGGAAAAGACCTTTCGTACCATTGCCACGATTGCGCCTGGAAGCGTGGTGGTGTTTGATTACGCCACCGATGCTGTCATCAAGATGCGTCGCAAACCCCTCGGCCGCTTGCACAAAGCCATTCTGAAAGCCGTCCGTGAGTCCCAGACATTTTGGATTCCGAGCGAGCCGCCGGTGAAGGAAACCCTGGCCACGCTCATGGACTCGTACGGTTTATCGTTGCGCGAGCACCTGAGCTGGGGCCACGAAACAAAACGCAAACGCCTGCCTGGCGGCCTCGCTGCCGCGGTTCTTGAATGACCTGTCCAAAAAAGAGATTGATTGGCATTATATGATCGCGCCTTTGGCAAAATTCCTGGACTGGTCGGCAATTCAGGTTCTGGTGCGGATGCCGCACGCCTATGGACGAAGTCCGCAGATGGAGGAAGCGCTCCAATTTCTGAAAGAGCCGGGCTTCATTACTGCCGATAGCCAGCCGGCACAGGTAGAGTTCAATCCAGACAAGTCGGACCTGCACTTCCGCTTTCCCACGCCTCAACCATGCAGCTTCCCGGAGAACAACATCATTTATGGCCGGCTCTACCGCTGCACTGAACACTGGCAGGAACGGCCGGTGATCGTCTTGCTGCATGGTGGCGGCGACTCCTTCGGTTATCGGTTCCGGTATCCGCTGATTGCTCGTCACTGCAATCGCGCGGGATTCAACGCGGTGACGTTGGTGGCGCCTTACCATTTTCAACGCCGTCCGCGCCAGCCCGGGGCATTGAGCTGGCCGGATTACTTGCAGATGGCAGAGGCAACGGCACAGGCAATTGCCGAAATTCGAGCGCTGACCGGATGGCTATTGGGAGCAGGTTGCCCCGCCATAGCATTGTGGGGCTTTTCGTTTGGCGGATGGCTGGCGGGATTGACGGCTTGCCGCGACACGCGCCTGGCCTCCGTCGTTTTGGCCGCGCCACGCGTGCGCATGAATCTCTCGTTTGCGGAAATGGTCTCCCGGCGTCGCATTCGAGAGGTGTTGCAAGGAGAGCGCGCGGCGTGGGCGACGCTGAATGGAACCTCGTTGAATCTGACTTCGGCCCAGCCGGTTATTCCAAAGAGAAACATATTGTTGATCGAAACGATGCACGATTTGTTCGTGGGAAAGGAGGGCATCGAAGACCTCTGGCAGGTATGGGGGCAGCCGGACATCTGGCGATTGCCGCATGGGCATGTCAGCAAAGCCTTGCTGCCAGGCTTGACGGGCCGCGTGCTTCGCTGGCTGGAACCGCGGCTCAATGCTGCCACCGCAAAACATGATCGCGCCTTTGGCAAAATTCATTGATTGGTCGGTTCTTCAGACCGGCTCGGCCATGTTTCCAAAGTCCCTGAGGGAGCCGGGACCAGGTTTGAAGTTGGAGGAGGCTGTCCGATTCCTGAAAGGGCCGGACTTCATTCCGGCCGAATCCCCGCCGGCAAAGGTTCAATTCGATGACGCGCTGCATTTTCGTTTTCCGACGCCGCGACCTTCCAAATTCCCCGAGAACAACGTCGTGTACGGCCGGCTCTATCGCTGCGGAGAAAGATGGCGGGAACGGCCAGCGATCATTCTGCTGCACGGCGGTGTTGACCCAATCCATTATCGATTCGGATTTCCCTTGATCGCTCGACAATGCAATCGGGCGGGATTCAACGCGGCGACGCTGGAATCACCTTACCATTATCAACGCCGTCCACGCCAATATAGTACGCTGGGCGTCCTCGGCCCGTATATTCCATTGACCCCGGATTATTTTCAGATGGCAGAAACATATGCGCAGGCGGTTTCCGAAATCCGCGGTCTGACTAGCTGGTTGCTGGCTGAAGGCTGCCCGGCTGTGGCACTGGCGGGAGTTTCCCTAGGCGGCTGGATGGCGGGAATAACAGTGTGCCGCGACGCGCGTCTGGCTGCGGTCGTCGTGGCCCTGGCACCCGCGCGCCAAGGTAATATTTTGTCACAACTGGAACACGTCGCGGGGCGTCGTGCTCGCGAATTGTTACTTAGTCGACGGGCGGCGTGTGAGGAACTGGTCAGGACTCTGTTAAACCCGGGAACATCCCGGCCAGCGATCTCCAGAGAAAAACTATTATTGATCGAAGGAATCCATGATTTACTGGTGTCGATCGGCCCCGAGGAAATCTGGCAGTCATGGGGACAGCCAGAGATCTGGCGATTGCCGCACGGTCACATCAGCACATTCTTTATGCCGGGATTGGCCGGTCGCATCATTGGCTGGCTGGCGCCCAGGTTAGAAAAATCTGCTCTATCGGCTCCTCGTTAATTATATGCGGACGGCTTTGGGATAACTGCCAGTGAAACTCTCAGTGAAAGCAATGGCGAGTAGTGAAAAATAGTAGCGAGTTTTGGCGAATAGTCCTTGATTCTAAAGGGGATTTTGCTATTTTCCGAGCAATCTGATTCCGACCTCCGCCTCCAAGTTTTGTTGCCAGAGCAATAAGGAGTTACAAGTGTTTTTGAACTTGCAAATCGCCTGGAAAACTCTAATACAAACCGGTGCTGCCTCAACCTCGATCAGCCAATTTGGAGGGACCAGTTTCGGACGGGACAAAACAGGGCGGTATCGCGCCGATTGTGGCGTTTCTTTTGTTTCTTGGCGGATTAGTGTTGCCGGTGCTTACCTGGGCGTTCTTGCTGCCGCAACCGCTCCTATTCGCCGCCGTTGGAATGGAACTGATCGCGCTGCTGCTTGCCGCGTCCTATTGGCGGCGGCCGTTGGCCAAGGTCACGATTCTGTTGATTGCCATTTTTGGTCTGTTTTTCACATGGGCCGGCTGGAATGGATTTCCGAGCTATCCGCGCAGGGTGCGCCCCACGGCGGATTGGATGAAGCCGCTCGAAACAACCTGGACTTTGGAAACGCCGGGAAAGCCTTATTCCGTCCAGCCGGTCTCGGATGTGCAAAAGAACGATCAGGATTCGCTGCGCTTCGAGACGCGTCCCGGCGAAGTCTGGATTAACCACAGGTTCATCCCGACCTTTCGCGCGGAGGTGGCGACGGAGGAATATGCGCCCATCCACTCCGTGAAATGGTATGCGTTCAGCCTCCAACTGCCGGCCAATTTTCCCTCCATTCCGGTCAAGGACAGCGACGACCAATGGCTGTGTCTGGCGCAATGGAAATTTAACGAATTCTTCAATGGGTCGACGCACAAAGCAGGGTCGCGACCCGGTTTACATTTTGGTTATCGGACGCGTTCAACGGATCACAAGAACCGTTTTGAAATCGAGGTTCTCCACGCCAACCCTGATGCCCGCGACGGCGCGGACGCGGAGACGGTCTTCAAGGAAAAGCACTTTCCATTGGGTAAATGGAATGACTTCGTGGTCCAGGCGAAATGGTCGGACAACCAGGACGGCTTCGTCAACATCTGGTGGAACGGGAAGCAGATTGTCGAATATCGCGGACCGGTCGGGTATGAACTGACCACCGGACCGGAATTCAAATTCGGGCTTTATCACAGCGATTCGGACCAGACGCTCGTTGCCTATTTCAATCAGGTCAAATCCGGCGACACGCCCCAATCCGTCGGTTTTGATCCCTCGGCCGCCGCGCGGCGCTAGGACATAAACAAACTACTCGTGACAATGAGCCTGGCTTTTCAAAAAGCTTTTGCGAGAAATGACAGCATAATACAAACCATACGCAGCTCGACTTCGCGTTTGAGGGCATTGAGAGTGGATCAGACACGTCTGTTACTTCCGGCACGCCAGACATTGCAGCCGTAATATTTCAAAAAAATCAGAGGTGCCGAAATCACTTTGTTTGATGTCCCCCCTGTTGGTCGTTCAACCGATGGCAAAGCGTTACCCAATCCGAATGTTTTGATAGAACTCGGATACACTGCAGAAGCAATCAGATGGGCACGGATTATTTGTGTAATGAACACCGAGTAAGACCATCGTCCAGAAGAACTGCCATTCGACTTACGCTCTGGAAGGTTTCCGATTTGCTACTCCCATAATGATAACACCAAACCACCCAAAGAAATCGCTGACAAACTTTCGGGCGCATTGGCAAAAGCCATAAAAGGCTGCCTTGGACACCTGCACAAACGGGTAGATGAGATCTTTCGCAAGTTGAATCTCTAATGCTTGGCTTTGCTTCACCAATTTAGAGGCAAAGAAGGTTTTGCCTTTCAAGACGATTCTTTGCCGCCAGCAGTGGATCGCTTGCTCGATTTGCAAATGTTGTGGTGCCATTCCGACCAGGCTAAAGCGACAGATGGATACCATCGGACCCATCTTGGGCAACGAGTCCTTGAGGAGTTCTCTCGGCGTCAAAAAACTAGCTCATAATTCACTCAGCCTTCACCACTGTCAGTAAAAGTGTCAGCGAGGAGTGAAAAATTCTGGCGAGTGGACGCGAATAGTCCCTGATGTTATTGGAGATTTTGATATCTTTGGGGTGTTCTGATTCGGTTCCTTTGTCCGATTCCAACCCTCGCCCCCAAGTTTTAGGCGTTTTCTACTGCGAAGACGGGAAATGAATTGTCGGTTCGCTCCGAGCTCAAGCTCTGCACTCCGTTCACTGCCGCAGCCGGAAGAACCGGTGCGGCTCGAAGGTCATGTCGTTGGTGTACGGCGAGGTTGCGCCCGAAACGTCGAAGTAAGGACCGGGGACATTCGTGGCGCTTTGGAGCGACCATCCTGCCGGCCAGCTCAGCACGAGGTTGTTCCCCTGCTTCGAAAAAGCGACGGACGGCTGGATCACGCGGTCCGGAACCACTTCACCGGTGTTAAGGATTTTCGCCGAATAGAGATTTGTTGAATTACCGAGACGGAACCGAATCTGGCTCAACTGGGCGGGCGTCAGTCCTGACTGGTTGGTCCCGAATTTTAACTGCTCCGCGCCGCCGCCCGAAGGATTTCCATTCCAGTTGGTCACTACCAGCGTTGCGGCGCCGGCCCAAAGCTCGCCGCTGCTGTTCGCGAAGCTCAACCGGCTGGTGGTGCCGGCCAGATCGATGGTCGCGTTGCTTGCGAGGATAAAGCGCCCAAGCTGTTCGACCGCATTTCCAATCTGAATCGTGTGCGACAGGCTGCAGAAACCGGAATTGCTGATCCGGTTCGTGCCGCCATCGCCAATGATCCAGTGGCCGGCAATGTTGATGTTACTCGCAGTCAGTGTCCCGCCGGTGAACGTATACTGGCCGTAGTAGATGGTGGGTCCTCCCACGTTCCGGGTTCCGCGGAAGTCCAGCAGATTGCTGACGACCAGCGCGCCGCCGCTCTGATTCAAGGTGCCGCGGCCATCATCGGTAGTGTAGTTCGAACAACTCAGCGTACCGCCCGCCAGCGTGATGATCGTGTTGTGACTTAAGTAATATCCGAGGCTGTGTGCATATACTGTTCCCGCGGAGGTGGTCGCATTCGATTGCACGAACACCGAGTCTCCCTCGTTTGCATCCAGCTCGATGACGCCCGCGGACAGCATCCCGCCGTTCAGATTGTAGGTGGCGGGATCGGTGGAATCTCCATGAGAGGAGTAGCCCTCAATGAGCAGCGTGTTGGTGATTACGTGGGAGCCGCCATTTTGCTCGATGTTTATGGGGGTCTCGTAGCCGGCCATTAGTTGGACGCCACTATCCGCCAGTAATCCGCCGTTCAGCGTAAAGCCCGAGATAAATCCTCCATAGTCCGGCACTATCGTCACCTGGGTCGTCTGATTGGTTCCGCCCGCCTGGAAATACGACAGTCCACCCCGTTCGCCAAGAAGGGACATTCCACCGGGCAACTCAAGTGTTCCGCCGTATAGCGAAATCCCGTTGTCGATTGGGCCAACGATGTAGGAGGCCAGTCCCAAATTAGTGATAATCGCCGTGCCGCCGTACTGATTAAAATGAGCGGAGGCCGGGTAACCGATCGAAACGGAGCCGCCTTCGAAAAGGCCGTTCGTCAGGTTATACACCGAGTCGCTGAGATTCATCTGCGCGTTCGCCATGCCAATGAATCCGCCGTCCTGATTGATTTGTGAGTTCGTGACGGTGATCGTGCCGCCTTGAACGACCAGGCCGGAATTGAAATTCAGAATCTGCGCGCCGTCCTGCAGCGTCAGCCCGTTCAACACCGTCAGCGGAACGTCCGTGCCGAAGTAGTTCAAGAGCAGCGTATTCTCGGTGTCCCACGCACCGACGATAGCCAGACTGTCGATGGTCATCGAATCGGGGAAATTGGCTGGCGTCGATGGATTGATGGCCACGGCTTTCCAGCCGGAGTTCGTGATCATTATCGATTGCGAGCTATTCGGGAGAACGCCCAGCGACCAGGACGACGGCTGGTCCCAGTTGCCGCTGGTCCCGCTCGTCCAGGAATTCACCTGCGCCGAAGTTGACGCGCAGATAAATGCCATCACTAGTCCCACGAAGCACAGGGTGCGTTCCATTCCGACGGTCCGACATGTTGGAGTTCGCATAACTGTCCGGTCCTCAATATCTTGCCTATCCTGCAACGCGCGCAACGGCAGTGCTAGGGAGTAATGTGCCCCAATCGAAGCGGGATTTTCGCCTATTTAGATTCCGAGAATGCCCATGGTTCCGTTGGAGGTAAACCTATGAAAATCACGTCTGGTCATGATGCCATGTAATCCTTTCGAGGCCGGAGAATCCATTCAATCGCTCTACTTCACCCACTCGAGCCGGAGCTTCGCCGCAGATGAAGAGGCAACCCCGCGCAGGAATTCCCAGCCTTTCTTATCATCCGGTTGCAGGCGCACGGGGCAACGTTCGGCGGCCATGGCGGCTACTTGAGGGATGTCCACGAACTTAAGGACATTCAAATAATCCGGCCCTTTGGTTTGTTGGCTGGACGGCATGTCGCACAGATCGAGTGACGCGACGCCCGGTTCGTAAAGCGACGCATAAAGCGCGTTCACGCCCATTTCCCCTCCCGCCTGCACGTTTGCCGCTGTGCTGTGAAATTCCCGCAAAGTCTTCAAGCCGCGCACCGCGCGGATGATGTCCCAAACGCGCATGCCATCCAGCGTCTGGCCGAGCAGCATAAAACGGCGCCGCAAATTCCGCTGCCGCGCCTCATCGTCGCTCCATGCGCCTGGACCGGTGCCGCGCGTGAACAAGACTGCCTGCGCGCAGCCATCCTTTTTGATCTTCTCGATCAATTGGTTCACGACATCGCGCGGGCCGAACATGCTTTGCGTCTCCAGAATCCGCGGGCTCAAGCCGGTGGCTTCGTTCAATTCCATTGGTTTGAACGCGGCATCCGCCACCTGCAAAGTGATCTGTGATTCCTCGCTGTTTTTGTGCATAACGTAAAGTCGCAACGGCACTTCGGGCTCAGCTTGGATTTCGTAGGCTTCGTAGATGATGCCGTCGTTGCGCTCGGAGAAAAGCGACTGGACTTTGGGCGCGGATTCATCTGCAGGCCATGCACCGAAACATTTCGCGCGAATCTCCTTGAGCCAGTTATCGCGAAGGTTGTTCCATGCGGCCGCGGATTTCGGGACTTCGGGCGATTTAGCTTTCGGCACGAAGCTCTCCTGGATGGTGGTGTTGATCTGGTCATCGGGAATCTTTTCAAACACCTTCAATTCGGACGGCGCGAACATTTTTACAGCGGCCATTTCGATGACAGGATCCTCGTGCTTCAAATGGATATTGAACCAGCGGAACACCGGCACTTGCAAATCCTGAACGTCCTTGTGCGGGCCGGGAACCATCACCAGTCCGAAATTGGTGGTCGCGCCGTAGAGTCCGTAAATGCGTTTCACCGCCTCGCGCGTCCGCATCACGCCGCTCACCGGAAAGAGCGAATCGGCGTCGGCGTTGCCAAGCATCAGCGGGCGCGGCGCGCAGAGAGCCGCCAGCATCGGATAATCCCAGCGGTACGTGTTCACGAAAAACATGCAGTCGCAATGCTGGTCCACCGAGCCATCGACGACCTGGTTTTGCAGGTCGGTAATGCCCGAGACCGGCGCGATCACCTTCACGCGGTCGTCCATCGCCGCGAGAAACCAACTGTAAGCTCCGCCGCCGGAACGGCCCGTCACACCTATGCGGTCAGCGTCCACTTCGGGGCGCGACTCCAAATAATCAAGGGCGCGAATGGCGTTCCAGGTTTCGATGCCCGCTGGCGTGTAACCGCGCGAGTTCCACCACCATTGTCCTTCGCGATAAGTCCCCCAATGGTGGCCCCTGATTTCGCCCCACTGCACCGTGTCGACGATGAGGCAGACATAGCCGTTGCGCGCGAACCAGATGCCGTGATGCTGATAAGCGGTTTTGTTTCCCACGGAAACGCCGTTGGTGATTACCGCCGTGTGACCGCAAAGATACAACACCGTCGGCGCGGGTTTTGTCAGGTTCTTCGGCACGTAAAGATTGGCGGTGACGTAGAGATGCGGCAGTGATTGAAAATGCAGTTTTTCGACCGTGAAATCGTCCCGCTCGATTTTTCCAGTAACTACCGGGTTCAAATCGGTCCGTTCCGGCATCGGGTCCAGTCCGAGCATTTCGGCGGACTGACGGCGCAGTTCGGAACGGTGGTTTTGCCAATCGGCGAGCGTGTGGATATTCGTCAGGCTTGAGTTGGAGATTTGGGCCGTGCGAACCTTGAAATAATCAGCCAGAAGGCTGTCCGACGTTTCCGCCGCGCACCATTTTACTGAAAGAAGGACAACGATCCAAAACGCCAAAATTTGCCGCATAAACGTGAGATTAGAAGAATCTGTGCGAAACTCAACGCAATGAAATACCCTATCGCCATCGGTTTGATGACAAGGATATTTTAGACGGATTGGCCGGATTGTGAGAAATTTTCGTTATTAAAGGAAGTTGCAGGGCATGGCGGCAATCAAAACACAACCAGAAAGGGAAATAAGTATGAAATATCGACTGCTCGGAAATTCAGGACTGCGCGTATCGGAAATGGCTCTCGGCACCATGACCTTTGGAGAGGATTGGGGCTGGGGCGCGCCAAAGGAAGAGGCTCAAAAAGTGTATAACGCCTTCCGCGAGGCAGGTGGCAACTTCATTGACACCGCCAATGTTTATACCAACGGCTCAAGCGAGTCGTTTCTCGGTGAGTTCATGAAGGGACACCGCGAAAGCATCGTGCTCGCCACCAAATATACCAACGCCATGCCAGGCACGGACCCCAATGCCGCCGGTAATCAACGCAAGAACATGATGCAGGCGGTCGAGGCCAGCTTGAAACGGCTTCAAACCGACTACATCGATCTCTACTGGGTCCACATTTGGGACCAGATTACGCCGGTTGAAGAAGTGATGCGCGGGTTGGACGATCTGGTTCGGCAGGGAAAAATCCTTTATGTCGGCATCTCCGATGCCCCGGCGTGGTGGATCGCCCAAGCCAACACACTGGCCTCGTTACGCGGTTGGTCGCCATTCGTCGGATTGCAAATCGAATACAGTCTCGTCGAGCGAACGGTCGAACGGGAACTCATCCCGATGGCGCAGGCGCTCAATCTTGGCGTGACTGCCTGGTCTCCGCTCTCCGGCGGCATTCTCACGGGCAAATACCACGGCCAGGGCTCCGCTGAAGGCAGTCGCATGAGCTCGGATATGATGAAGGAGTTCATGCCCGAGGAAAAGAGAGCGGCGGCCATCGTGGCGGCAGTCAAGGCCATTGCTCAAGAGACGGGCCGCAGCATGGCGCAGGTGGCATTGGCATGGCTACGCTATCGGTCGGTGCCCGTTATTCCAATCATCGGCGCCCGAAAGCTTTCACAACTTAATGACAACCTTGCGAGTCTGGAGCTCTCGCTTTCTGCCGTACAAGTCAAAGCGTTGGATGACGCCAGCCGGATTGACCTCGGCTTCCCGCAGAGCATGTTCGCCAAAGAACTGCCGCGAAACCTTATGTATGGCGGCATGGCGGACAAGATCATTGCCTGAGCGACTGCAGTTTAAAATGGAATTGCACTTTGCCAAGGCGAACAAACAATCCAACTAACGTCTGAGACGTGATACAGCAAAATGAATACAAATGATAAGTCTAATGAAGCAGCTTGCAGTCGCCGGAGCTTTTTATGCAACACAGCGATAAGTGTCGCTGCCATGCAACTCGGCAGGACCGCTTTGGCCGACGAACCCGCCGCGACTGCTGCCAAATCCGGAACACACAATTCTTTCACTTCACTTAAGCAGATCGACGCCGGCGTCCTGAATGTCGGCTACGCGGAAGATGGCCCGGCCAATGGTCCTGTGGTCCTGCTCCTGCACGGCTGGCCTTACGACATTTACAGCTATGTGGATGTGGCCCCGCTGCTGGCGTCCAAGGGCTGCCGGGTGATTGTCCCTTACCTGCGAGGTTATGGAACGACGCACTTCCTTTCGAGCGAAACGGTGCGGAACGGCCAGCAATCGGTGATTGCCGTCGATAGCATCGCGTTAATGGATGCCCTCAAGATCGACAAGGCGATCATCGGCGGCTTTGATTGGGGAGCGCGCACTGCCAACATCATGGCAGCGCTCTGGCCTGAACGTTGCAAGGCGATGGTCTCCGTCAGTGGTTATTTGATTGGCAGCCCCGAAGCCAACAAGGCGCCGTTGCCGCCGCAGGCTGAACTCCAATGGTGGTACCAATTCTATTTTGCCACGGAACGCGGTCGCGCAGGTTACGACAAATACCGCCGGGACTTCGCGAAACTCATTTGGAGGCTGGCATCCCCAAAATGGAATTTCGACGATGCCACCTTCGAGCGCAGTGCGGCGTCCTTCGATAACCCCGATCATGTCAGCATTGTCATCCATAATTATCGCTGGCGGCTCGGCCTGGCCGAAGGCGAGCGAAAATTCGATGACCTTGAAAAGCGGCTTGCCGCAGCTCCGGTTATCACGGTCCCCACCATCACCCTGGAAGGAGATGCCAATGGAGCACCGCACCCGGATGCCAGCGCGTATGCGAAGAAATTCTCCGGCAAATACGCACATCGAGTTATCAACGGAGGTGTCGGACACAACCTTCCCCAGGAAGCGCCGCAAGCCTTTGCAAAAGCAATCATGGAAGTGGATAGCCTCTGACCGGAACGGCGGGCAGGATATCTGGCTTTGAGGCGAGGCAGGTTTAATAGGAATAAACAGAGACCGAAGAGATTCTCTTCGGTCTCTGTTTTTATCCAGTTCTCTCCGTTAGCTCCTGTTCATTTCCAAAATGCGGTCGAATTGAGGCGTGGAAATACTCGGTTTGATTCACTGTTGAGGTAGGTGTGGATGGAAATGCAGGTGCAAGTTCACCCTATGGAGCGTTGCGCAGAAGAGGGTGTAAGTTTTGGTATTAATTCCATGAAGCCATGATTAGAAAACTAAAATCTGGTGGGTATCGTCTCTATTCGCGCAAGCTGAATCCTAAAACGGGAAAACGCCGAAATCTCGGAACGTTTACGACGCTGACAGCAGCAAAACGGCACGAGCGCCAAGTGCAGTTTTTCAAGAAGCGAGGCTGAAGATGAAATCACGGTCGAACAAAAAGCGATGGTCCGGCGAGGTCACCCGGCACAGCAATGCACTTGATCTGGAACCGAATGTTTTCAAGCAGAGCAGCCCACATCGAATCGCGCTTTCCTTGAAGCATTCCGCTGAAGCCAGCACGCGACGCAAAGCCAGTCCCTATCAGTCGGCGATGTCCATGCTCAATTTCTACATCAATCGTGCGGGCGGGAATCTTTCTGCCAAGCAGAAAAAATCGCTGGTCCGGGCAAAATCTGAGTTGCGCAAAGTCTTTCATCAGGAATAAGGCCGCGCGCGTAAACCGAAGTGCCAGCGGTTGTCAACTCAAGTCACTCTGACTCGCAGGCAGCGCACCCAAATAGAAGACCTGACAACCTCGGGCAAGTCTGGCACAATCAAAGCTTCAACACGATATAACACCTGAATAATTCATATTCGACCGCGTCTTTCAAAGACATGAAAGGAATGACACGCCGGACGTTTTTGGAAAACACTGCGCTGGGAATCGGCGGTGCACTGATGAGCGCGCCTTTTTCGGCGCTTGCAAAGAGTTCCGAGCTGACGACCCCGGTTTTTACCCGCGATTCCTTTTCATTCCTGCACACTTACGAGGCGACCGGGCGCTATTGGCGCGGACTGGAAAGGTCGGGTTTACTGCGGCGGACCAATGGCATCCGTCTGGTCAATTCACCATGGGCGACGGAAGAGTCGCGATTTAATTCCACAGCCCGGATTGGCGGCGAGTTGAATCGCATTCTCAAAAAGCGGCGGTGCCAATTCATCGTGGATCGCGTGACGGGCGGATCGCACTATAACTCCTCCGATTACAACCAATCGTTGGTCGAGGCGTACATGGCATTGCTGGGGGTAAAGTTCCTGGGCGGCCAGGTCCATGAAACGGTTTGTAACACGCACAATGACTGGGACCGGTTCGTGTCCGCCAATAAAAAATTCAGGACGGAGCCTGTTTCGCCTGAGGAATTGCGGAGTTATTTTACCTGCAAAACAGCGCCGCGCTGTCTGGAATATGGCACATTGGACGATTATGCCGGGCGGGTGCATCCGAAGGATGCCGCGGATTTTTGGCGGGAAATCGAACGGAACTTTCACCGTCAGAGTGAACGCTTCGGTTCGCGCGCGAGCTATTGCGAAGGCAGCGCCAACGGCGAACGGACATGGCATCAGTTTTACAAATTCGGCGCCCGACGGTGCATCGCGGAACTGGGACCCTGGGCATCGTCGAAATCACAATTTGCCATTGCCAGTCTGCGGGGCGCGGCCCGGGCGGCGGGCAAACCATGGGGCATTTTCTATGCACCGTGGGGACCGGAAGGATGCACCGCGATGGTTCCGGAAAAGGAGTGGTCATGGCAGTGTCCCTTAAGCTTCTTTGAAGGAACCGGCTGGCCGATGGGGCCTGAACGCGGCCCTTCGAGCGCCCTGCAACGGCGAATGTTTTTCCACGCTTACCTTTCAGGCGCATGGACCCTCCACGAAGAGTGGGGGGCGGAATGCAACCTTTTGGATTGGGAAAGTGCCCGGCTGTCGAGTTACGGCCGCGTCACGGAGGCGTTGCTCGATTTTCAGGAAAAACATCCCGACGTAGGCGAGCCTTATACGCCTCTTGCGCTGGCGCTCGATGCCCGAGTTCCGACACCCGATGCTGCGTTGTGGATGGAGATCAAGAAAGGCCTGTTTCAAAGCAGCGCCGAGGACGCGAGATGCGCTGCGCGGAAAAACTCAGGCATCGCCGAAGCCGATTGTTACGCCCCATGCGTTGTGCCTGAAATTTTCGACATTGTTCCATCCGACGCATCGGAAAAAGTTTGGACACGCTACCAGGAAGCGATCCAAGTCGGCGCAGGAACACATCCAAACGCGAACGTTTTTCCGCAGGGACAGCAATTGACGCAAATCATCGCGAGCGCCAAAAAGCTCTCTCCTTTCGAACGGAGCACGCATCTCCCAATGCAAATAAACCATCGGCACAAGGACGGCGCGTGGATCCTTGGCTTCTATAATCCCTGGGGTGCGCGGCGCGGCGATGTTGAAAACGTGGGCAGCCTCCTTGACGATGGATGCGCACAACGCGACACGTTGCGGGCCACGTTCCTCATCAAATCCGCCAAAGTCCTTCACGCCTGGCCACCCGGAACGGGAATGGCTCGCTCAAAAAATTCTCTTGAGATTGTTGTCGGGCCGGGAGGCACTTTAATTCTGGAAGTCATCTCATAAATAACCGTGGATGGCATAGCCGATTTGCGCTTGTCGTCCTTCGCGCAGCCGCTTAGCTTCGGACCGCTAACATGAACCCATCTATTGGTCAGGCCACCGGCTGTATGACAAAGATTAGCACAATACTTGGACTCTTGGTTGCGATACTCTGCTTTGGCTGTGTCGGTCTTCGTGATTCCCGCCTTGAGCCGCAGCGTCAAGCATTGGCAGCGACCTACCGGGATCAGACACGGCCGATGACGGAGCGCATGGAAGCATTTGATGATTTGATCGACACTTTCACCTCCGGCACGCCCGAGTCCACACTCGACCGATTCGTTGGCTGGCCTGTCGCCGATACCAAGTCGCGGATTAGCGGATACTTTCGCGATGACGGCGTGTACGTTCTGGGTAACACCTTCAGTCTTCATTTGAATGCACCAGATGGGAGCGATCGATGGATTACAATGACAGGAGACAAAGTCGACTGATGTTGACTAACCATGCGCTGCAGCATCGAGCGCGCCTCCGATAATCCCGATTCCTAATCTTCGCTGCCCACAAGGCGCGACATCCACCACGATACTTCTCTATGGACGTCCAGTCTGATGTAATTTACGATTTTGCTCATGGGCGTTTGTTTCGTTTTTCATGTTATTGATGGTTCTTCGATCACACTTGGGACCTCTAACATTTTGGCTCTACTCCGCTCACGCGAAGCAACGCGCGTTATATCGGATCCAAACACCCTGCTAAACCCTTCGCCAAGCCATAAGGCCTAGGTGCGTTATGATTCTTATATTTGAAAATGATTCCACGACGCGGGCGGTTGATGATATTTCTGAAGCCAACCGCTATTGCGAGGTCATTGATGTCGAGGATGGCGTTTATACATTCATTGATGAGCGAGCAGCAGTATTGCGCCCAATTCTGGCGAGTCCGACAAGACGCACCATGTTTGGTATTTTGTGTTCGCCGGATAGTTTTTCGCTTGCAGCCACAGACGAGCACCGGCCAGAGTTGTTGCGGAGTATTTTTGATGACACAGTTTCCGTCGAGCCGGGACCAAGGATTCACACACGCGAAGATTTGATTCGAGAGTTGGACATATGCAAACGCTGAAGGGGCAAATTTCAAATCCTGGTGGAATAAACAATAAGACGACTAATGAGTAAATCACGCCGTTTTCTTTTGCTGTCGCTTGCCGTCGCCGGCGGATTCGCTTTGAACCACTACGCTACAGCCCGGTCGTCGGGTTCCGCCAATACCGCAGGTAGATTTTATGGTCAAAGCAGGCACTAAACAATTCGTCCGAGACGGCCGTAACTTGCAGGGAATTGGGTTCATGGTCTCCATCCGTCCCGGCGACAACGTTGAGACGGAGTTTGGTCTAATGGTGGACACCATTTACAAATGGTATTCCCAGCATACTGAGATGTGTGGCGAGATCACGATCGGTTTTGTGACGGGGCCGGAGCACGAGGAAAGTTTGATGACCTACGTGATGTCTCTGATTCAGCAAGAGGAGCCGCTTCGCCCATTGTTTCTCCAGCTAGGACGTGTCGACGTCACATTTATTAGTCGAGACGGCAAAGACCAGAAGGAGTTCAAGTTTGAGGTCAGTTGATGCGGATTTTTTCACGTAGCTAATTGCTCTTGTCAAGAGCAGCTGTTTAGGCGAACTCCGCAACGTCAGTGCGATGGACCTCACTCGATAATTATTGCCACCCGCCTGAGCGCCGGTATCTTCAGAGAAAGCAAATTTTAATCTCATGTCCAACCCCACGAACCCACCCTCACCGCAACTATTTATGGAAGTCGTCACTGCCCACCAAAAGACAGGGGCATTGAAGGCTGCCATTGAACTTGGCCTGTTTACAGCTATCGGCAAAACTCCCGCGACCGCAGCAGAAATCGCGGCGCGTTGCAAATGCCCGGAGCGCGGCATCCGCATTCTAAGCGATAATCTGACGATCATGGGCTTCCTTGAAAAAGCCGATTCCCGTTATTCGCTCACACCATCATCCGCCGTTTTTCTGGATCAAAACTCGCCTGCCTACTTTGGCTCGGCCGTGAAGTTCCTGCTCTCTCCGGCGATTACTGAAGCCTTCACCGATCTCGCTTCCACGATTCGTCGCGGAAGCGTTCACACCTCGGAGCAGGGCACCACCGCCCCCGATCATCCGGCCTGGATCGAATTTGCCCGCAGCATGGGGCCGATGATGGGCCCGGCAGCGAGCGGCGCGGCTGATCTCACACCGCTCGATTCCGCCCGGGACACCCGCGTGCTCGACATCTCGGCCAGTCACGGCGCTTACGGCATCGCGGTTGCACAGAAAAATCCCCGCGCTCACCTCGTCGCGCTCGATTGGGAAGCCGTGCTCGCCATCACGGAGGAAAATGCCCGGAAGGCCGGACTAGGAAACCGGTTCAGCAAAATCGTCGGCGATGCCTTCACCGTGGATCTAGGCCGCGACTATGACGCGGTGCTTGTGCCGAACTTCCTGCATCATTTCAACCTCGCCGACTGCACGCGTTTCCTTCGCCGTGTCCACGCCGCGTTGCGTCCGGGTGGCCGCGTGGTCATCATCGAGTTCATGCCGAACGCCGACCGCATCACTCCACCGCCCGCCGCTGAATTCAGCCTGGTCATGCTCGGCACCACGCCGGAAGGGGATGCTTACACTTTTTCGGAGTTTCAACAGATGCTCAACGACGCGGGCTTTAGTGACACAACGCAACATTCGCTGCCGTCGTCAGTGCAGACTGCGGTAATCGCGGTGGCTTGAGAGTCGGAATGGCCTACTGACAGTGAAACTGTCAGTAGGCTGTCGCTTCCAACCGTCATTCGACACTACTCGCCAAAACTTGTGTCTTACTGCGGAGTCATCCCGATTGTTCCCAGCCATGTCTCCACCAACTGAGGCCAGCCCGTAATCGGAAACTTCGTGCGTCGCAGCCCATATGCATGTCCGCCCTGCGCATATAAATGCATTTCCACGGGAACCCCAGCGTTCTTCAACGCAGTGTAGTAAACCAGCGAGTTCCTCACCTCGTCCACCGGGTCATCCTCCGCCTGTAGCAAAAAGGTAGGCGGCGTATTGCCGGTAACAGGAATGGTCGGATTCAACTCAAACTCTGTAGAGGTGTCCTCCAGCATATGTCCTGGGTAAACCGGCACCGCAAAATCAGGGCGGCAGCTTTTCTTGTCAGCCGCATCTACAGCCCGGTACAAACGCTTGTCAAAACGCGTGCTGATGGCTGCCACCAAATGTCCGCCTGCCGAAAACCCGAGCACCCCAATCTTGTGCGGATCAATATGCCATTCAGCGGCGTGAAAACGTACCAACCCCAACGTCCGCTGCGCATCTTCCAACGCCGTCAGCACCTTCGGAACGACGCGGCGCTTACGTTGCGGATCCCAATGCGGTCCCGAACCTGGCACGCGATATTTCAACAGCACACCCGTGATCCCCTTGGATGCCAGCCATTCGCAGATCTCCGTGCCTTCAAGATCGATGGCCAGACAATTGTAGCCTCCCCCAGGAAACACGACTACCGCAACGCCCGTATTCGTTCCCTTCGGCGAATAGACCGTCATCGTAGGCTGCGAGACGTTGTCCACTCGAAGCCACGGCTTACCGGCAATCAATTTGTTCGTTACGGTCGTAGCCATCTCCGGCCCTGGAACCGGCTGCGCATCCGGCACCGCCCCCGGCCATATCGACACCTGCGTATGTCCCGGTGATGGCTGCCAAACATTCGTCTGCGCGCGCAGATCGCCAAACGCAAATACAAACGCAACACAGAGAGTAAAAATCCAAGGCTTCATCACAATCTCCAGAGCTTGTACATGACGCACTATCGAAGCAATCGTGAATAATACCGAATGCCAAAATTAATTTCTGGAATGGGGAAAAGAACCGGAATGAAAGGAGGCAATAAGCCGGATGAAAGTGGAGACTGAAAAAGCCATGACCTTAAGGAAGAGGAAACTCGTTAGTCAGGTGTCCAGGGTGCTTTTGATTTGAGGCGGCGTTGTCGGCCTTGCCTCAAACCAAAATCTCTCCTGCCATCCGGAAATTTCTTTCGGCTTCGGTATAGAACTGATGTTGCTTCAAGGAGTCAGTGGCAATTTTGCTTCGATTCGGTAGAACGCAGACGGTTGATACGAGAAAACTTGTGCTGTAGTCGATGCCGCCGATGAACCGGGCCGTGTGCCCAGGTCGTTCCAAAAGTTTGCAGCCAGATCTGTGTTCTGATGAAGGGCATAAGTGCGGGTGGGACGACTGGTCCATTCCACCAACGAAAGATGCGTTGCGACATTGTGCGCCACAGACAGGATGCGAAGTCCCTCGTTGGGAACAAGTGGATTTGAGTCCATGATGTACTCGGCCTTGTCTTTCAGACCATCACCATCGGCATCGCCTTCGGCGGTAAGCGTCGTCAGGTTGCCGGCTTTTTCCAACTCCCAGGAGTCGGAGATTCCGTCGCCGTCACTATCCGTGATGGCGATGCTTTCCGTGCGAAGCAGGCCGGAGCCAAGGTTGATCCAGCCACAATTGGCGCTCCAGGCATAACCGGAGAATTCGCCGCTGTAGAGGTCAAAGCGTGGACGGTTTGGATTGGCGGTGTTGGCCCAGCCAAAGTTGATCCAGCCGATGTTTGGCGACCAGGCCAGGCCCGAAAGATTCCCGGCACCATCCTGATTTACTCCGTAATCGCTGGAATCGGTGTTGGCATAGCGCAGGTTGTTGGCTGGCGTGCCATCACCAAAATTGATCCATCCGATGTTGGGGGACCAGACGTAGCCGCCGAGGCATGTATCCGCCACGCGGACGCCATCACCGAGGTTGGGACGATCGGCGCGGAAGTTGATCCAGCCAAGGTTGGTGCCCCAAGCATAGCTTTCGTCTTCAGCGACGGTTGATTGGGCGTTGGCCGAAGCGGCCAGGGCCAATGTGAGAAGAGCGGTAAACGTTTTCATGCCCCTTGTGGTTTATTGTGAATACACCGCTCCATCAAGGCATGTTGTACTTGGAAGTGATACTGAACGTTCCGCCGAGCGAGATGCAGGCGATACCAATGTTAGCCTGAATCGCAGTGCCGCCAGTGCGGTTGCCTGTACAGGAATTAGCAACGTATGCTGAAAGGCCGGTTCCACTTGTGCTTTCACCAGAACAGTTCAAGGCGGTGTTGGCAGTCAACCCAATGTAAGACACACTCTTGCCCCGGCAATTGATGGCATTATTTGCAAAAATCCCAGCCCCGCTAACCGCCTCGCCGGTTGAATTCTGAACATTGCAAGGTTCAGCCAAATAACTGGAGATTCCATTACCCGTCCCGACGCATTTACCCACGCTGTTCATGACTGCCGCAGCCTCGATGGCATCAGCGCTGGTATTGATGGCACGGCTGTCGCGGACGGATCCGACTATCATTCCTTCAGCACCCGCTGTGTCCACGAGGCAACGCTCGACAACGCTGTTTAAGGAACCTTGAATTCCGCGATCTCTAACACCACGCACGGTAATATCGGAAATGATTGTGTCTGTGCCGAAATTAACATTGCCGCTAAAGGTCTCGATTCCCTTGTAGAAGCCTGCCTTGGTAAATACACCGTTGGTTTGGGTTGTGCCGCCAACGATGTGACCGTTGAAGATCCGGTATCCAAACCCAGAGCCATCAATTGCAGTGCCCATGTTGCCGGCAGTGCCGAACAACGTAAAGCCGTTGAGATCCAGGGTCACATTATTCGTAAGAAAGGTTATGAAACTTGCGCCAGTTTTATTGGTCATGGTCAGGTTTCCGGTCAGGTAATAGCCGCCCGGCTGGGTGATGGTGTAGAGGCCGTTGGCATAACTGACACCCGGGGCTCCTGAAATCAGAGGCGTGCGCGCTTCGATTTGATCCAGCGACTTCATCACCGGTGCGGGAACACCGGGCGGCGGCGTGAGGCTGCCTTGCGCATGAGCGGTGATGGTAATGAAGTTCAGGCAGCCAAAAGCGGCAGCCACAGTTAAAAGGTTCGAAATTCTTTGCATAATCGTTTGGCCGCTTAATTTTTCTGCTTTCGCCGTGAGGCGTTGTTTTATAGCGCCTCAGTTGTAATACGCACCTTGGAAATGCCACAATAGCACTTTGGAACCAACGTGGTCGCAGTGTCGGGGGAATCCGGCGGAAATATCATGACGACATACTCCGTTGGTAGTAGGCCGTGTTGCGCCGATAATAAACGGGTCAGATCAACTTATCTACACTCCCGCTTCAAACGAGTGTCAACAATTTGACCTGACCCAGTTGTTGGTGACTATGAATTTGCCTCGACCAAGCTCAACGCCGGACACGGTAAAATAATTGCGAGCTGGTGGTTGGAATGGTGTAAGGCTGGCTCGCTCCCGGAAGATCAGTGTATGGGCCGTTGACATTGCTGGCGGCTTGCAGGGTGCCGTAATTCCAATTCAATTCCACCTGGTTGCCGTTCACATTCCGGATGCCCAATGACAGCGGCGGGGGAGTGAGGGCGGCCTGGTAAGTTGCCTGAATCTGCACCGGGCTCAGCGCGTTCGTGAAGAAGGCGGCTTGCGTGATGGCCCCGGCAAAGTAACGCTCGTTGACTCCTACCCTCGTATTGTCGGGGTCGCCGCCCAGATACACATTGTTCGTGTTCCCGGCGATGGTGCCGGTCGCCGCGTTTGCCCCTCTCAGAACGCCATCAACATACAAATAATTAGTTGCACCGTCATAAACGCCTGCCACCTGATGCCAGGAGCCGTCGTTGTATACATTGGGTGAGGTGGCAAAGCCGGCGCCCGAATTCCAGATCAAGTCTCCGGTGGAACCGTCCAGACTGATCGCCCACGAGGTGGCACCATGGCCCATAAGGGTCTGCACGGAACTATCGGCAGGATAGCCTTTGAACCACAACAGGGCCGTAAACGGCTGGGTGTTTGTCGGATTGAAGGCAGTGTCGTAGCCGGCGTCAATGCAGGAGAAGATGCCGTTGAGCATGCAAGCCGCGGGATTGGTTCCCATGCCTGTGGCAGAGGGGCCCGAGACGCCAGCCGGAACAGTTCCCGGAAGATAGGCTCCATCCACCGGCGCAGAGCCGAAGTTGACCGCGACCGGAGTTGGCGCCGGGCCGGGTATGCTGGAACCCGGATTATTCATCCGGAAATAGAGCAACGGATGATTGTTCAGGACCAACTGCTTGTAGGCAGTCGCTGGGGCATTATTGGTGCCGGCGGAGTAGTGCGCTGAAATGTCTGACGGTGAGAGGAGGTTCGTGTACACGGCCACCTCGTCAATCGTTCCATTGACCGCGCGCTGGGCACCGAGGCCGTTCCATTTGCCATTGCCGATGGTAAGCGGGGACCAATTATCGGCAACGTATGAGAGGGTGGCACTGGCCATCGCCTGCCCGTTGACGTACATAGTGGCAGTGGAGGAGGTGTCGTAAGTAAAGACGTAGTGGCACCAGGTATTCACAGAATAACCCGTAGGAGTATCAAACAGGCTGCTGGCATTGATGCCATAATGATACAGCTGCGATTCAAACCGCGTCTTGTTGCCACCCGCCCAGCCAAATTGGAAGCCGCCATAGGTTGGGCCACCATTCAGGCTGGCACCGCCGCCTTCGCCCAGGATGACGCCATAAACCGCCGTCTGCGGCTTGAACCAGGTTTCAATTGTGAAGGGCGGCATAAGGGTCAAAGTCGGACTGGCGCGCGGTACAAACGCGAAAGTCTGGGCTGCCGAATTGAACGCCACTGCGGTGTCGGTATCCGCCGCCAGACCGCCCGGGACGCCCAGCGTGACGTCGGTTGGATTGGTATCGACGTAATAGGCATTGCCCACGGAGCCGAGCGAACCGAGGTTGGTTTCCGTGGCCGCGGAGGCGGGAGCGTTGGTCTCCTGCAATGGCCAGTATCCGGCGGGCTGATAGGCGCGGATGGCTGCTGCGTAGGCCGTCGTCGGTCCTAATGGCCGTGGAGCAGGTGCGATGGACAAGATGCCATTCGTCAGGTCGTTCGTATTCCATGCCATCCCGGCACTGAGCCACGGGAGAACCAGCGCGGAAAATGTTCCGACACAATTACCGCTGTTGAAGAGTTTAAAGCTCTGGCCGGGCGCGAACGTGCCTCCCAGATTTATCACATACAAAGTTCCTCCAAGGTTCAAGGTGCCTGCCACGTTCAATTGATCGTTGGTTTGCGCAGTCGCGCTTACTTCCATGGCAGTCACAGCGCCCGGTCCCAGAGTCAGGTTGCCACCAAAGGAAAGTTTGCCGATGGAATTGGTGACAGCGCTGCCCGGAGAAATCTCACCGCCTTGAAGCGTGGTGTCGCCAGCCACTGTCCCGACGCCAACCAGGACACCACCCATGATCACCAATTGACCGGCGAGCGAACCATTGACGAACAAGGTGCCGCCCCAGTTGGTGGTGCCGCCGGTGTAGGTAGTCAGCCCCGAAAGTATCAGTGTGCCGGAATTGGTTTTCACGACGCTGAGTGCCGAGGAGCTGCCGTTTTGGATTGTGGCTGGAATGGAAAAATCTCCGCTCCCCTGGAACGTCAGAATACAGGGGCCAGTGGCGGTGCTGCCGGCTGAGATCGAGCCGCTTACCTGAAGCAGACCAGAGTCAGACTGGAGCACGTAGTTCGAGCCTCCCCCGGTTAGGGTAATCCCGCCATTCAGAGAGTTGGAACCCGAAAGTGCTTCGATGGCGGCCGCATTTGTATTACGGCCAGCCAGGCTGACGTTCTGCGAAACGACAACACTGTTCGAAAGCTCTAGTGTGGAAACTGCCGTGCCAGTGTTGCGAATAAAAATTGGCGAAGCAACGTTGGCGATGGCGGCGGAACTGGTGATGATTAATTTGCCGTCGTTCGTGGCTGAGCCTCCAGTATCCACGTTCAACGCGCCAGAAAAGCTGTTCGTTCCGTTCAAAACCAAGGTGCCGTAGCCAGCTTTGGTCAGAGATGCCGTGCCGCCAATGTTCCCGTTGACGGTCAAACGATTGCCGGGATTATTGCGGCCAACCGTCCACCTTTGATTGCTGCCCACGGTGATGGGTGCGTTCAGCGCGACGTTCTGATTCGCCGCCACCATGTCAATGCCGCCCGAACCGAGTGTGAGCGTATTTGCGCCGCCAATGGAAGCGCTGTTGGCAGTTTCGAGGAAAACCAATCCATCGACAGTCATGTTGGCTCCCAAAACGCTGTTCAGATTGGCGCTCAGATAAGAGAAGGTGAGATCGCTTGCCGCGCCAGGCGTTAGATTGGCAACCCAGTTCGCGGAGTTGTTCCATGCAGTTGAGTTGGTGCCCGTCCAGAAGAGGACATTGGTTGGCGCGTAGTATCGGAAGTAATCGACAGTCATTTTGACGGTGCTGGTTGCTTGGCTGCCATAACCGCTGGCAGGAATGTAGCCTGCCCAGGTCGTCGAAGTGTCATTCACTTCGCTGCTTAATATTACGTAGGCATCGCTGCCGAAGACTGGTGTGCCGGTGCCGTTGGCGTTCCATACTTCTCCGCCGTCGATGGAAAAGGAGTAGGTGCCGCCGTTCCAGAGAAGTCCGTAGGTGTGGAAGCCTGTGGCGACATTGCCCACGTTGGGGCTGCCTGAGTCTTGCTCAGCCGCACCGTAGCCGTTCCAGTGAATGTTGTCGGAAACAATTTTGCTGATGTTGGTGCCGTAGATGCCCACGTAGCGATGTTCGCAGACGTCCATTTCCCCGCCGGACACATAAGCGTCATCCAGGTAAGTGCCCATCGTCGGTGACCTCAGCCAAAAGGCCGACCAATTTCCGTTTGAGTTGCCCCACTGGATGCTCGACTCGTAGTAACCGTAGCGCGGATGAAAGTGAAACTGTGAGGCGAGCATGGCTGAATAATTGGTTCCCTGGGCACTATACGTCGTGATGACCAGGTTGCTCCCGTTAACGGTCACCGCATTGGTGACATTCACGGCATCGTTCCACTTTCCGGGCAACCAATAGGTCCATTTGCTCGTGTCCAGTGACGTTCCGTTGAATTCATCACCCCATGCCAGGTAATAGCCGGGTGGGGGCGACGCGGCGGCTGGGTTGAAGCTCACGGCCTGAAGTATTGTCACAATGGCGCCGAGGCGAATGATGAAAATTGCGCGTTGCCGCGCCTTCCGAAATAAGTCACCAAACAGAGAAGTCATTTGTTACAAATTTAAACAGACCGCTTTATTCCGAACGTGAGCGTGATTTTTTACAAGTGCGCTGCATGAATGCAGGGGGGATGCAATTACTTTTGGGAGGTTCGTCCTCCGAAACCATCAACGCCCCTCGACGGGCAGTCTGGATTGAATATACGCTCTGGGCGAAAACTACAGAATTCCAGCCAGAGATCAACTGGATTCATTAGTCATGGCCCAACTGACATCCCTTATCAGTTCTGCTGTACAATGGTTTACTCAGAAGTTGCTTAACCCACACAGATTTTTGAACACCCAGTTTGCAAACCATGATCTATACCGAATGCCAAAATTAATTTCCGAAATGGGGAAAAGAAACAGAATGAACGAAGGAAATAAATTTGAGGAAAATGGAGACTGAAAAGTCATGGCTTTGGGGACAAGAAAATTCATTAGTCGTTGGCTGCAGGGTGCTTTTGATTTGAGGCGGCGTTGTCGCCCTTGTCGCTATCAAAGGATAGCGCCTGCGGTCTCCGCCTTGCCTCAAACCAAAATCCCTCCTGCCATTCGGAAATTTCTTTTGGCATTCGGTATAAGTCTGGCAAACTAAATCTGCCAACCTAAAACACCATGCCGAGAGTGCGCTCTGCTGGACTTCCGCCGCTCCACTATCAGGGAACTTTCCTCCCCATGTTGTCCGCAATTAAGACAACGATGCCCAGTCGAAGGACTCGTTGCAATTATCGCACTACAAAGCGGGGTGATTGGTGATCAAGGTAATCAAAACCATTTCATTCCAGGAGCAAACGTCCGTTGCCACGGTGCCTGGCATTTCAAGGCCATTTGCTTTTCGCCAGGAGTAGGTTGGCTTATCTCGCCGGTGAAAGCTTCGGCGATTACCCGGCCGGCTCATTCAGTCCATTGCAGGATAGATTCACTTTAAGAAGCGAACCCACCGGTTCCGTTTCCCAAAAGTTGCAGCAATTCGCTCCGTACACGGAGGATTCGGTCGCGATCGGCCACTTTGGTCCGGGCTATCAGCTGGGCTAATTCAGGGGGGAGTTTGGAGTTGATGGCAGCGTTGGCTCCGGCCTGCTGCCGGACTTTAATTTCGATCATTTCTTCGATCAATTTAATCAATGCTTCGGCTTGCATAATAAATCTTAGATTTCGATGTGATGAGGGAGCATAATCAGTGCCTGATCACTTGGTTGGCTGGACCAGCGTCGAGTAGGCAGTTCAAGGCGATCTGCGACTGGGGAGCAACCCCGGTTGGAGGTGCGGGAGGTCCCCGAGTCGACGAAGAGCCCGAGCGCATCTTCCCTCATCCCGGCCTTCTCCCATTTCAAAGGGAGAAGGAGATAACGTCTGCCATGTTCTGGTTGAATCGGCTCTGCTGCGCGAATGCCATCGTGGGTTCTATTATCATGGAGGCATCAAGCGAATCGGCAGGGTCGATGCATTTTCCGACTGTGCAGATAATGCTGGCAGCAGGCTCGGATCAATCCCGGAAGTTTTGGAATTGTAGGGAGACGGGGAAGTCGTGACCTTGCACGGCGGCGATAACAGATTGCAGGTCATCCCGGCTTTTGCCGGAAACCCGGACTTCGTTTCCCTGAATCTGGGTGGTTACCTTCAGTTTGGAATCACGGATGAAAGTGGTGACCTGTTTGGCGATCGCAGTTTCGAGTCCCTGTTTGATTTTAATAACCTGGCGGGCATGTCCCAAGGGTGAGATGTCGGGTTCGCCCTTGTCCACGTTCTTCAGGCTGATCTGACGTTTTGCAAGTTTGCCAAGAACCATTTCAACGAGCGTCTTTACTTTGAAATTATCCTCGGCGCTCAGTTTGATCTCATTTTTCTCGAGGACGATCTCGGCGTTGCTCCCCTTGAAATCAAAGCGGGTGGCCAATTCCTTTTTGGCCTGGTTAACGGCGTTCTCGATTTCCATCGAGTTCACTTCTGAAACAATATCAAACGAAGGCATGCCTTAAAATAAGATGCCTTGGCCAAAAAGAAAGCGGGAAGTGCGGGCACGTATGCCACCTCAGTCGGAAGGCTTTCTCATTGACCCAGTCCGAACGCGATTGATAGGCTAAATAGGTTGTCCCGTATTGGTGCCGGTAAAATAATTATTGGGTGTACGCCATGCGAGTTCCTGTCGCCGTGACCTTACAGATGTTTGTGATTTAATGTTGAAGAACCGAACGAGAACCCCGCTTGGTATCGCATTTTGGATAATCCTTTGTGCCTACCTGAATTGTGCCGGTTGGATCCTTTCCGCCCTTCACCAACTGAATGCGGTTGGCTATGCGGTTATCCTGCTGGTGGGAGCTGCCTTGGGGTTCGTGTGGTGGAGGCAAGCCAAGGCGGGTGAGCCATCTGGTTCGTGGGTTTCAACCTTCAAAGCCCGGTTTCGTCGCTCCTTTCCCCGGGCTTTCCTCGTGCTTGCGGCGATGGCTTTTCTGGGAGGACTCATTTATCCGCCGACCAACTACGATGCCTTGTCCTACCGTGTGCCGCGCATCTTGAACTGGCTTGCCGAAGGGCAGTGGCATTGGATTCATACGGAGTTTCACCGGTTGAACTCCCGGTCAGTGGGCTTCGAATGGGTTTCCGTACCCATCATCGCTCTCACTAAAAGTGACCGGTTGCTCTTCCTCATCAACATCATCAGCTACCTTTTGCTGCCCGGTTTAATTTACAGTGTTTTCACCCGGTTGGGAGTGCGACGGCGGGTGGCGTGGCATTGGATGTGGCTGTTGCCCACCGCCTATTGTTTTCTTCTGCAAGCGGGAAGCATTGGCAACGACCTGTTTGGCGCCGTGGTTGGATTGGCAGCGGTCGATTTCGCATTGCGCGCGCGCGTTTCCTCCCGGGTCAGCGATGTCTGGTATTCCTGCCTGGCGGCGGCGTTGTTGAGCAGTGGAAAGACCAGCAATCTCCCGTTGTTGTTGCCTTGGGCCATCGTAATCCTGCCAACTGTTCCTTTACTGTTCAAAAAATTTGTCCCATCCATCGCGGTAGGGATGGTTGCGGTTGGAGCCTCCTTTCTCCCGATGGCGGCGCTTAACTACAAATATTGTGGCGATTGGACGGGCCTGGCGACGGAAAACTGGCAAACGAACAAGCAATCGCCGTTGTTTTTCATCCGACACAACATCCTGTTGATTGGTCTGCAGAACGTGGTTCCACCGGTCTTCCCCATGGCCAAGGCCTGGAACCGGATGATGATGAAAGTAATACCGCCTTCGTCACTCCAGGTTTTGGAAACGAATTTTGAACCGGGGGGAGCGCATCTGGCACTGGGTGAAATGCAAATCGAGGAGGATGCCGGACTTGGTCTGGGAATATCCGTGTTATTGGTGGCCGGCGTGATCGCGTCCCTGAGACGTTCCAAGGCTGCAGGTTCAAATCTGCAAACTCAACCCGTTGGAAAGGGTTATCGGACCGCGGTGCTGATGTCACCTTTCATTTCCCTATTGGCATTTATGGCCAAGTCTGGATTGACCACAGCGGCCAGGTTGCTGACACCCTACTACGGTTTGCTGATTCCAGTTTTTCTGGTGGGCCGCGGGAATGAAGGGTTGGTGCGGAATGTTTGGTGGAGACGATTCGCACTGCTGCTCTTCATCGCGGCTGGAATGCTGCTGATTATTTCTCCCGCAAGACCCCTTTGGCCTGCACGACATGTGTTGGCAATGGCCCCGAACCGGCAAAATCCATTGCTGCAGCGGGCTCAATCCGTTTACACGGTGTATGGAGAGCGGGCGAATGGTTTTGCGCCGATCCTCGAGAAACTGCCGCCCGAGGCCACGGTGCTCGGCTTAATTTCTTTCGATGACCCGGAGACCTCATTGTGGAAGCCGTTCGGTAGCCGGCGCATCAAGCATGTTTTGCAGAAGGATACCGCGGAAGACCTGCGCGACCGCGGCATAAAATATGTGCTGGTAAGTTCGGAACAGTTTTCGCTCCATTATACAGAGCCCTTTGAAGAATGGCTGGGGCGGATAAACGCGGAAGTTGTGCAGGTGATCCGGCTCAATCTTCGCGCGAGCCGGGGAGAATCAGAATGGCGGCTTGTAAAATTGAAATCTGTAGAAACGAAAAAAAATTGAAGCGATCCGCCACCCGGAATTGAAAGAACAAACCATGCCACCGCAATTTGAGCTGACCATTTTGATGCCCTGCTTGAACGAGGCTGAAACCCTGGCTGCCTGTATCAAGAAAGCAAAAGTGGGTATTGAGCGGGCAGGGGTAAAGGGAGAAATTTTGATTGCTGACAACGGCAGCAAGGACGGGTCCATCGAAATTGCCGAAAAGCTCGGCGCCCGCGTGGTGCATGTGAAGCCCAAAGGTTATGGCAATGCGTTGCGTTATGGCATTGAAGCAGCCCTGGGCAAGTGGATCATCATGGGAGATTCCGACGACAGCTATGATTTTTCCGACATCAATGGTTTCGTGGAAAAATTGCGCGGAGGGGATGATCTGGTGATGGGATGCCGGCTGCCCAAAGGCGGCGGCACGATCATGCCCGGGGCGATGCCCTGGAAAAACCGGTGGCTGGGCAATCCCAGCCTTTCATTTCTGGGGCAACTCTTTTTCCGGAGCCCGGCACAGGATTTTCACTGTGGCCTGCGGGCGTTTTCCAAGGAGGCCTACGACCGGATGGACTTGAAGACTACCGGCATGGAGTTCGCTTCCGAAATGGTTATTGTCGCGACTTTGAAATCGATGCGGATCTCGGAAACGCCGATCACTTTGCATAAGGACGGACGTTCGCGTCCACCGCATCTCAAGCCGTGGCGGGACGGTTGGCGGCATCTGCGGTTCATGTTGATTTATTCACCACGCTGGCTGTTTCTGGTTCCCGGTCTGCTTTTATGCCTGACGGGTTTTATCCTGGCCAATCTGACCTATTGGGTTCCCTTCAAAATTGGGTCGGTGAATTTTGATGTGGGAACGCTCATGGTCGCCTGCATGTGGATGATCATCGGGGTGCAGTTTGTGGCCCTCGCTTTTTTTACGAAGGTTTTTGCAATTGCAGAAGGGTTGTTGCCGGACGATCCAAAGTTTTCGCGAATATTCAGGATTTTCACCCTGGAAAAAGGGATCGTTGCCGGGTTGATAATTTTGCTGCTGGGACTTGGTATGCTCGTCCGTGCGCTGTGGGTTTGGAAACAGGCGGGATATGGTTCGCTGGATTACTCCCAAAACCTGCGCCGATTGATCCCGGCTGCCACCCTCCTGGTAATCAGCGTCCAGACCATCTCATCGAGCTTTTTCATGAGCGTGCTCGGCTTGAAGACCACCTCCCGCAAACCGCCAGCACCGCCTGAAGCAACGTAAACCACTGGGGGAGCGGCGCGTGTGTGGAATGCGGGTTCTTTCAACTCAGATCATGAGCGGGCCCAATCGCGGGTTTTGTTATTGCCTCGCTTGCGGACGGCTGGTATTCAGGTAGCATGAGCGTCATCGTAGTTACAGGAGCCGCCGGATTGATCGGTTCCGAAACGTGCCGGCGATTCCACAAGGAGAATTTCCATATTGTGGGCATCGACAATGATATGCGCGCCCGTTTTTTTGGAGCTGAAGCCTCCACCAGCGCCAGCCGCCAGGCTTTGGAAAAAAATCTGAAGAACTATCGGCATTATGATGCCGATATTCGTGACGCTGGGGCGATTGAAAAAATTTTTAAACAGTACGGCGGTGAAATCAAGGCCGTGGTGCACACAGCGGCTCAGCCTTCCCACGATTGGGCGGCCCGCGAACCGCACACTGATTTTGGAGTTAATGCGGTGGGAACGCTGAACCTGCTGGAAGCGACCCGGCAGTTTTGTCCGGAGTCGGCTTTCGTTTTCACGAGCACCAACAAGGTTTACGGAGATACACCCAATCGCTTGCCACTGGTGAAGCAGGAGAAACGCTGGGAAATCGATTTGTCGCATGCTTATAAAGAGGGAATCGATGAAACCATGTCGATTGACCAGACGAAGCATTCATTGTTTGGCGCGAGCAAGGTGGCGGCGGATGTCCTCGTGCAGGAGTATGGTCGTTATTTTGGAATGCGCACCGTTTGTTTCCGTGGTGGCTGCCTGACCGGCCCGGGTCATGCTGGAACTGAATTACATGGATTTTTAGCCTACCTCATGAAGTGCACGGTCACCGGCAAACCTTACCGCGTTTTCGGTTATGAAGGGAAACAGGTGCGGGACAACATTCATAGTCACGATCTCGTGGAGGCTTTCTGGCAATTCGTTTTGGCGCCGCGCTCGGGAGAGGTTTACAACATGGGCGGCAGCCGCCATTCCAATTGTTCGATGTTGGAAGCAATCGATCTTTGCCAGCAGATAAGCGGACGTAAATTGGACTGGAAATATGTCGAGGACAATCGCATCGGCGACCATATCTGGTGGATTAGCGACGTCCGGAAATTCCAAACACACTATCCGCAATGGAAATATCGCTACGACTTAATGGGCATCTTGAAGGAAATCCATGCGGCTTGTGTCGAGCAATAACCAATGTAAGCCTTTGATCGCCGCCATTTACGCGCCGAAACACAAAACTGAATGAGGCTGATTATTAGTGGAATTTGCGGGTTTGTGGGCAGCACCATCGCTGCTCATCTGCGTGAGAATTTCAGCAGCATCGAAGTGCTCGGCTTCGATAATTTCATTCGGCCTGGAAGTGAGCTCAACCGGGTGAACCTAAAGCGAATGGGGGTGCGCGTCCTGCACGCCGATGTGCGGAGCGCCACGGATTTGGAAGTGCTGCCACCGGCTGACTGGGTTATCGATGCCGCGGCCAATCCCAGCGTCCTCGCCGGTGTGGATGGGCAGGTGAGCAGCCGCCAATTGGTGGAACATAATCTGGTTGGTACCATCAATCTTCTGGAGTACTGCAAGGCAAGAAAAGCTGGATTCACGCTGTTGAGCACCAGCCGCGTTTATTCCATTGCACCGTTGGCGGAAATGAAGGTGATGGAAGTGAAAAAGGCTTATGTGCCCGACCCCGGGGCCATCCTGCCACCTGGGCTTTCCCGAAAGGGTGTGGCCGAGACTTTTTCGACCACTCCCCCGGTATCGCTCTATGGCAGCACCAAGCTGGCATCGGAACATCTGGCCCTGGAGTATGGCGAGACATTCGGCTTTCCAGTTTGGATCAATCGTTGCGGAGTATTGGCCGGGGCAGGCCAGTTTGGCCGGGCAGACCAGGGCATTTTTAGTTTCTGGATTAATTCCTGGCTGCGCCGGAAGCCGATGAAATATATCGGATTTAATGGCCAGGGAGCTCAAGTTCGCGATTGCCTTCACCCGCGGGATATTGTTTCACTGGTATTAAAGCAAATGGAAGCCGGGAAGGGTGCTGGCAAACCGCGCATCGCCAACGTCAGTGGCGGCGAGGCGAGTGCCACTTCATTGGCGCAGTTGAGCGATTGGTGTGCGGCGCGATTTGGTCCGCATACCGTCGAGAGCGATGGACGCAATCGGGCTTTCGATATTCCCTGGATGGTGTTGGATTCGACCCTGGCCGGCAAAGCCTGGAACTGGGAGCCGGAGACAAAGCTCGAAGCCATTCTTGATGAGATCGCGCGTCACGCTGAAGCACACCCTGACTGGCTGGAATTATCTGCACCATGATGTTGCAAGCACAACCAATTGAAAAAGCAGGGGCAAGTCCCGGCGGAGTTAATGACTTGAAAACAGGCGAACAAAAGTCCGCCGCCAAGCCGCTTTCGTTGCTTTCCGTGGTAATCCCCGCAAGGGATGAAGAGGGTTGCATCGCCTCGACCGTGGAGCATCTGCATCTGGAGCTCAAACTGCAAAATATTCCCCATGAAATCGTGGTGGTTGATGACGGGAGCAAGGACCGGACGTGGGAGATTTTGACGGAGGTCGCCAAACAAATCCGCGAATTGCGGCCGGTTCAAAACAATGGATTGCATGGATTTGGCCGCGCAATCATCCATGGCCTGGACCAGGCCACGGGCGATGCAGTGGCCATCATGATGGCGGATGAGTCCGATGATTCCCGGGATGTGGTGCGGTATTGGAAGAAGTTGCAAGAGGGATACGACTGTGTGTTTGGCAGCCGTTTCATGAAAGGTGGCGGTGTCATTGATTATCCCCGCTTCAAGTTGTTTGTGAATCGGCTGGCAAATTTCTTTTTGAAGGTGCTTTTCCGGGTCAAGCTCAATGACACGACCAATGCCTTCAAATGTTATCGCAAAACCGTGATTGAGGGGTGCCGGCCGCTAATCTCTCCTCATTTCAACCTTACGGTGGAGCTGCCGTTGAAAGCCATTGTGCGCGGATACACCTGGACCGTTATTCCCATCACCTGGCGCAACCGGCGAACCGGTGAGGCAAAGCTCAAGATCAAGGAGATGGGGAGTCGGTACTTGTTTATTTGTCTCTACATATGGCTCGAGAAATATTTCAGCCGCGGTGATTACAAAAAGAAATGAGCGCCAACGATCCCCAGGATTTAAAGCGTATTTACGAAACGCGATTTGAAAGCACGCGCCAGTATCGTTCACGTGTCTGGTCGATCCTGCTCGGGGACTTTTTCCAAAAATATATCGGTTCGACGGAGACGGTTTTGGATCTGGGTTGCGGTTATGGCGAATTCATCAATCAGGTCCAGTGCGGCAAAAGGTATGCAATGGACTTAAACCCGAACGCCCCGGGTTTTTTGGAGAAGTCGGTAACTTTTTTGGAACAGGACTGCTCCCAAAAGTGGCAGTTACCGGAAGGTTCGCTCAACGTGGTTTTCACGAGCAATTTTTTTGAGCATCTGCCGGATAAGGCTGCCCTGGGCAGGACTCTTGACGAAGCGCGACGTTGCCTGGCACCGGGCGGCCGCCTGATCGCCATGGGCCCTAATATCAAGTATTTGCCCGGCAAATATTGGGAATTTTGGGATCACCATTTGGCGCTGACCGAGGAGTCTCTGAAAGAAGCTGTCACGACTCGTGGATTCCAGGTCGATCGCTGCGAAGGAAGATTTCTTCCATACACGATGGTTAATAGTCCGGAGTATCCGCTTGTTTTCCTCCGGACGTATCTAAAGTTGCGGCCGGCATGGAGCATTTTCGGCAAACAGTTTCTGGTGATTGCCCGCAAACCCTGATCGCCATGCCTGCGAAGATTTCCAGTCGGCCATTTTTTTGGTCGATTCTCGCTTGATAGCGCAGCTTTATGATTACCATTATGGCCCATCGGGCAAACCTGACCGGTCCGCGTTCGGTGGTGGAAAATTCCCTGGCGGCCTGTGCGAAGGCGTTGGAACTGGGATTCGGTCTGGAAACAGATTTGCGGCGGGACGCTGCTGGTGAGTTTTACATCAGCCATGATCCACATCCCCGGACTCCGGATAATGCCCTCGACGCCTATACAAATATATTTAAGCAGCATCCGGAAATGGAACTGGCCATTAATGTGAAGGAACTGGGCTACGAACCGGTCTTGATAGAACTCATGAAGGCAGGGCGGTTGGGTCGGAAATGTTTTTATTTTGATTTCGAGCTTTTGGAGTCCAGGACTCCGGGTTCTTCCCAAAAAAAGATTCGTTCGCTGCCCGGTGGCAATCAGGTTCGCATGGCCTCACGTCTGAGTGACCGTAATGAAAGTTTGGCGCAATGCCTGTCGATACCGGCAGAAGTTGTTTGGGCTGATGAGTTTGACTCACTTTGGCTTACCGAAAGTGAAGTGAAGAAAGTGCAGGAGGCCGGCCGGCTTTTTTACGTAATTTCCCCGGAGATTCATGGGTTTGACCGTGCGGCAATGAGGCGTCGCTGGCAGGATTTTAAGTCTTGGCACATCGATGGGATCTGCACAGACTATGCATTGGATGCCAGAGACTTCTTTGGCTGAATTTTGGGTGCAGCAAAAGCATTTCTTGAAACATAAACGGATTCCAACTGTCAGAGCATTATCATGTTGAAGCGCTACAAACTGGACGAATTCACCAAAGGTTGGTTCGTGGGAAATTTTTCCCCGACCATTGTGAAGAGCGACGCCGTGGAAGTGGCGGTAAAGCATTACAAGGCCGGTGAATCCGAAGGGGCTCATTATCACAAAGTGGCAACTGAATTGACGCTGATTGTCTCGGGACGGGTGCGGATGAGCGGGGAGGAGGTTGGGGCGGGGGAGATTATCAAGATTGAACCCGGGCAGGCCACTGACTTTGTGCCGCTCACAGATACCACGACGGTAGTGGTGAAGTTGCCATGTGTGAGCGGAGATAAGTATCCTTCTCCAGATTTCAAAGCATGAAGATCAAAGCCGTTTTATTCGATTTGGATGGAGTGTTGGTAGATGCGACAGAGTGGCATTACGAAGCATTAAATCGGGCGCTGGGATTGTTCGGTTATAACATTGCACGTTACGAACATCTGACCACCTACAATGGACTTCCAACCCGCAAGAAGCTCGAGATGCTCTCCGTTGAAAAAGGGTTTCCGCGCGGTTTGCACACTCTGGTCAACAAGATCAAACAGAAATATACCCGCGAGGAGATTTTGCGGAGTTGCACACCGGTATTTGAAAAGGAGTTCATGGTTCATCAACTCAAGCGCGATGGCTACAAACTCGCTGTCTGCTCCAATTCCATTCGTGAGAGTGTCGAACTCATGTTGCGGGGCAGTGGCATTTTTGATTTATTTGATTTCGTGTTGAGCAACGAGGATGTAACTCACGCGAAGCCCGACCCGGAGATTTACCTGGCCGCGTTCCAAAAATTGGGTGTCAAAGCGGAGGAAGTAATCATTGTTGAAGACGCGCCGCACGGAATCGAAGCCGCGAAGCGGAGCGGGGCACAGGTTTGCCAGGTGAGTGGTTTTACTGAAGTTGATTACGATCGCGTAAAGCGCGCGTTGGAAGGGGCGAGGGGATAAGTTATGTTGCAAGTCATCATACCCATGGCCGGAAAGGCAAGCCGTTTTGCCGAAAGAGGTCACACTTTTCCGAAACCTTTGCTGGAGATCGGTAATCGTTCCATGATTGAGATGGTGCTCGAAAATCTGGCGCCACCGCAGCCGGTTCAATACACCTTCATTTGTCGCAAGGAACATTTGTCGCAGTTTTACCTGGGCGACATGCTGCGTTTGCTGGCGCCAAACTGCCGGGTGATTGGGCTCGAAAATGAAACCGCCGGAGCGCTCTGTTCCGTGCTGTTGGCGGTGGATGAGTTGAACCTGGATGATGAGCTCTTGATCGCCAACGGAGATCAAATTATTACATCGAGCCTGGATCCATTTTATGCAGCCTGCCGCGAATCTGGAATTGATGGTTGCATTCTCACCTTCACCGCCACACATCCACGGTGGTCGTTCGCAAAAACGGATGCGAATGGAAAAGTGATTGCGGTTGCGGAAAAGCGGCCCATCAGCAAGCAGGCGACTGTGGGTTTGTATTATTTTCGACGGGCGCGGGACTTGGTCGAGGCATCGGAGAGAATGATTTTGAAAGGGCTGACCACCAGCGGTCAATTTTTTGTATGCCCGGTTTACAACGAGCTGATTCTCGCCGGCAAAAATATTCGGACCCATCACCTGCCTGAGGGCACGATGCACAGCCTGGGCACGCCTGAGGATGTGGAGATGTTCATGAAATATTATCTTTCCGGCAAAGCTTAAACTGATGCGGCCTTTAAGAGCCCACGGCACACGTGCGGTCTTCTGGATTCGCAAAAAAGTCATGGCTCTGCGCTGCCACTGGCAGGCACATCCCGGTAGTCTCGGAGCCCTCGGCCAGTAAAAATAAGGCTTGGAGGACGGTTTCACTCACCTGGCAATTTGCAGAAAATAAAACCTTTTAGTCACGCCGGGACTGATAGTGTTCGTCAGGGAGAAGTTTCCGTAGGCATCCAGTTGATTGGTGGCGATGTGCGTCCATTGAGCCAGCGGGAGGGCGATATTTGTCGAGGCCAATATTGTGCAACTGGCATTGGCCGGGCCGCCGCCCGCGGTCAAAACCAAATTATTTCCCGGCAGGGATACCAACCTCAATTGTGGCAGCGATTCAGCCAGTGAGAGGTCCAGGCTAAAAAACATTCCTGGAACGGCGTGGTCAATGAGGTTGGTAAAGGAGAAGTGACCGGCTGCGTCGAAGGTGTTGGTTGAAATCCGAATCCACTGGTAGAGCGGCAGCGCCGAGTTTGTGGATGCCAGCACGTGGTAAGGGGCGTTCGGTTTGCCGTCGAGGCCGGAAATTCGCAGGCTGTTTCCAGTCATTGAAAATGAATCAATGTGGGGCAATGTTCCCGCGATAATGCGGATGGTGCCGTCGGTGGTTAAGCCCGTGGTGTCCCATAGCATTCCGGGTCCGGGAATTTGAGGGGAGATGGTCTGGAAGGCGCCGGCATAGCTGCTGGCATTAAAGAGTTTGAAAACATCGCCAATGACCGGCGAATTGCTCGTTAAGGAAGTCAAAGCCAGTTGTCCGCCATACGTCAAGCTGGCCGCTTGCACCAGGCTGTTGGTTATGGGCGGCTTGCTCCATTCAAACGCACATTTGCTGCCCGCGCCCAGTATCAGTGAATTGTTGAACACCGGTGTTCCATTACCAATGCTCGACAGCAGCGTTGCTCCTGCGGCAAGTGTCAGGTTGCCTTTGATCGTTCCCTGGCCGCCCAGTGTCTGCCCATCTCCCAGAGTGATCTCACCTTGATTTGCACTGGTTCCATCAAGTGTGGCGCCGGAGTTAATGACGATATTTTTGCTGGCGATCGATCCGCCGTCTTTCACGGCCAGTACCCCTGCATTGACCAGGGTGTCTCCCGTGAAGTTGTTGGTTGCAGAGAGATAAAGTGTGCCGGTCAAGTTCTTGCGAAGAGTGCCATTGCCGCCAAGGAGGCCGGCAAAGGTAAGCGAACCGGCGCTGACATCAATCCGGCAGGAGCCGTTGAGCGTGATTGGACCCGCAATAGTGTTGCTGCCACCATTACCCCCAAGAGTTTGGTTCAGCCCATCCCCATTGAGCACAATGACTTTATTCCACGGAGTTGTGGTTTGATTGAAAACCAAGGAGGCTCCCGGTTTCACAGTGAGCGTGCGGGCCGGATTTCCCATCGATGTAGTTGCGCCTTCGAAACCCAGAAACCCTTGCTCAATATCGATATCTCCCAAACTGGAATCCACATCAATCGAGCTGAGCCAAACCAGGTTCGTTCCCATTTTGGTAAGATTATAAGCCATTCCCCCTGTGCTCAAAGAGCCGGAGGGCGCAGACCCATTCGTGCCTCTGATCGACCAATTGTTTTGCCCGCCAAATGTCGCATTAGCTCCCAGAGTTACAGCTTGAAGTCTCCCCGGGCTTCCATTGGTGTTATTATCGACGATGGCTCCCGCAAATCCCGAACCCGTTCCTGATACCGTCACCTGCTCCCCCCCCACATCAACACCGTTCAGGTCCAAGGTGGCAAAATTGTCCACAATTGTTCCGCCAGCCGTGGAGCCCAATGCGAAAGCATTGCCTGGCAGCAGAGTTCCCTGGGCAATCTTTAAACCGCCGGTGAACGAATTGGAGCCGCCCAGCGAAAGTGTCCCGGAACCATTTTTAACCAGCGCACCTCCTCCGGATAGCGCAGCTGAAATATTCAACGGATAAGAAGAGAGGGTTCTAACCGTGGTCTGGTTGTTGAGCGTGATGGGAACAGCCAATGTGTCTCCCTTGCTGCCGGCCAGTTGTGTCAAGACACTGACACCGGAGCCGTTATTAAAGGTCAACGTGCCTCCGTTTCCCGCGATGGTGTAGGATGCAGACGCATCCGTGCCTCCCAGGGTGAGCGAGCCGATCGAGATGGGCTGATTCACATTGATGGTTTGATTGGAAACAATATTCGCGTTGATCACGGCCTCGACGTAAAGATTGTTGGGAAATGAAATGGTGTTGGTCCAATTGGGGGTTGCCTCCCAGTTCTGAGGCGCCGCAGTGATGGTGTTCGCCCAATAGGAAGGAGGAACTGCCGCGGCTTCGAGGGAATTGGTGCTCTGTCCATAAAGGTTCGCCGCTGAAACAACATAATAATAGGTGCTCCCGGAGCTGTTGATATCTGCAAAGGAAGAATTGGTGGAAGTGCCCACTACCTGATATGGGCCGCCGCTGGTACTGGACCGCTTGACCGTGTAACTGGTCGCTCCGGGAATGGCATACCAGGTCAGGCTCACTTGATTTCCTGTCGAGATGGTGGCAAGGCCAACGGGGGCTGCCGGGGGCTGTGGAAGCGCAGTAATCAGGGCATTGGCCCAATCGCCATAATCGTTTACGTTGCCGTCCCCACCGTCGTTCACTTCCAGCACCAGCCGTTGACGGCCAGTGATGTCCACATCAATGAGCTGCAACGCCGAAGAGTTCCTCATTAATCCACTGTCGTAAATCTTGATTCCATCTGCATAGACACGGAATACCACGGAACCCAAAACACCTCCCGCCACGTCATCCACGCCCACGGTGGCCTGAAATCGCGTTGCCACTCCTCCCAGGAAATATTCAGCACGGGTATACGCAATTGTTCCCAGGCCTTTGCTGTAGTGTATGCCATGCATGCTCATCGGTTGCGTTGCGCCGCTTTTGTCCATCTGAATGCCCGGAGGAAACACCGTCCAGGTGGTGCCGGCCAGCCAATTGAGGTCGCTGAGATAATTCGTTCCCGCGACCGGCGGATTAAGAGTTGAACCCCAGGCAATTTTCAAAAACTTCACACTCTGGCCCGGCACTGTGGCAGTGAAGCTGTTCGTGAAATTCCCTTCATAGGCCCGTGCCCACAAATCCCGAACTTTTGCCACTCCTGCCGGGAAACCCAGATCACCCCAGTTGGCTGTAATATCCGCCGTGTTGGTGCCTCGATTCAACAGCGCCACGGCGCGCACATTCACCCCTTCGCTCAAAGGCTTACTCCACACTTGCAAGTCACCGTTCGTGGCCACGCACGCTCCTTGTATGCCTGCCGGATCTTGATTCACCTGCAGCGCCTCGGCATTCGTCAAAATATTGAGGTAACCCGAACTAACAGTTGGTGACAGCAGAGGCGCCGCCACAATGCAGTACATGGTGAGAATGGCCTTGTCCTGTTCCGTGCCCCCAAAACCCAGGTCCATGACATCGGGGTCATTCCAGTGTCCGGGGCCGGCTAATTCCGGCGTCTGCGCCACAAAATCCATATGCCTTAAGAAAGTATTCCAACCGTGCGGCACATTATCGCCCGCACCGCGCCACATGTTCAACACATCCGGCATCCACGACTCAGCCGGACCGGTCGACATTGTAAATACAATCGGCCTGCCGGTCGCAGCCAAGGCGTCCCGCATTTGCACCGCCTTTTCAGTTTCATGCGCCAGTGGATCGGGGAAACTGCATCCTTCATACTTCAGGTAATCAATGCCCCACTGTGCATAGGTCTGCGCATCCTGAACTTCATGCCCGTAGGAGCCGGGCAGATGCGCGCAGGTGGTCGGCCCAAAAACCGTATAAAGCCCCAGCTTCAAGCCCTTCCCATGCACGTAATCCGCCAAGGCCTTGATTCCGCTGGGAAACTTGTTCGTGTTGGCAATCATCACTCCATTCGTGTCGCGGTAGCCCGCCCAGCCGTCGTCCATGTTGACGTACTCGTAGCCAGCAGCCTTCATCCCGTTCGTGGCCATTGTGTCGGCAATGCTTTTGATATAGTCTTCGTTGATGCTGCTGCCCCGCGCATACCACGTGTTGTAACCCATCGGCGGAGTCAGCGCCAAACCATTGGTCAACGCCTGCGCGGACTGCACACCAAGCAGCCCCGCGCAAATCCCCAGCAGCACTCTCAATTTCACATTCCAATAGCTCATAAAAATACTCAGGCGGGATTCCATCAGCGGTTTGATGTCGCTTTCCGGATTCCCCCCTTAAACCACACATCCTGCCTCAAATTGCGAAACCATGTCGAACGATTTATACCCTTTTTGGAAATATTTATCTTGAAATTTCAGTTATACCGAATGCCAAAAGAAATTTCCGAATGGTAGGAGGATTTTGGTTTGAGACAAGGCCGACACGAATAGCCCGCCCAAAAGGGAATTAATAGCACCACTAACGCAATTGTCAGTTTTCTGGATTTCATTCAAAGTAGCCAATCGAAGTGCTGAATGCCTGGTTTGAAACTTCGCTTTAATTCTGGAAATCTTTCATAAATGCCAAGCCTTTCTGCTTCCTTGGGGAACTTCTCGCGTAACATATATGCGGCCACGTGGCTGACCAGATCTTCGTCATCTTTTAGGCGCTCGACCAAAACAGGAAATAACATTTGCGGATCGGCTTCTATCGTGTTCAGGCAAAGCAGCGCTGTGCGTCTGATTTTAGGATCTTCATTAACGGTATGCTTGATTAAACCAGATGTGGCGGCACGTGCCTCCTTGCCGAGAATAGCAAAGCCCATTCCAGCCATCTCATGCTGATTGTTCGCCTCCATTCCCCAATCGATTTTCGGAAACCCGTGCTGACGCCAGAAGCGAATGAAATTGGTTCGTGTTGGCGAATCCTTCGCTTTCAACATCGATAAAAGCGTGGGGATGGCCTTTACACCAATGGCGTCAACCGCCTCGTGTTCCTTGGGTGGCAGTGGCCTGTTACGCCCCGTCCCGCTTCCATACTTGATGTAATAATACTCCAGCCACTTCGTTAACGTCTTCCCTTGGTAGCGCGGCTCACTCGGCCATATGGCATAAATCACGACGAAACCCGTGAGCAGGGTCACGATGAGAATTTCGATATTCCGCTTCGTTTTCATTTCATAGACCGAACCCGGGGCGACATTTGTGCAAGAGCATTCGTCGCCGCCTCGCGCACTTTAGGTGATCGATCATTCAATGCTTCGCGGAGGGCCGTCACCACCCGTTTGTCTCTTGGCCCGATTTCTGGCAAAGCCATTACCGCTCGGCGTCGTGCGAATTCCATGTCATCCTGCTGAAGCACTCGAATTAGCGCCGGAATCGCTGATTGAGCATCCTCTCTCAAAAATCCAATGATCACAGCCGCTGTGACATGAGCGTCCTCCGCAGATTGCGCTGGATAAGGCAAGGGTCGGCGTCTCAGGGCCGATGGCAACTTGTGCCACACAGCCCTGTAAACCTTCTGACTCCGAGTGTCACGCGCTTCCAATGCTTTTATCAGGATGGTTACCTCATCTTCAGTGAAGAGGCTTTGCCAGGTGTGCTCATTATCAATTCCCACGATTCCTCCCTGAAGACTATTGATCCACGCACTCTGCGGTTGCCCTTGATAAACCGGCTCCGGTTCATGCGGGCGAGGTCTGCGCCAGACCATCCCTCCAATTACAAGGGTAACCACGGCAACCACGATGATAATTCTCCACTTTTTCCCCACACCAAAGATATAAAATGCTTCGCTACGGCTTACGAGAAAATTAACTCCCGCGCGTCACTCCCGCGTGCCGCACTGACATGGCTCACAATCGCAACACTCGAACTCGCCTGGATTCGCGTACGCGACCCATGCCCCAGTGCCACCCCTGGGCATCAACTCTCCCGTAGCATCTACGCGTAAGCGGGATCATACTTCTCCCAGGGAAACGTAATCGCCCCAACCAATGTCGCACTCCGATGCGAGCGCGGAAAAGAACTGGTTTTTTCAGAGCGCTGGTTTCCAAACCGGCGTACATCTCCAATAATATCCACTATCTTACCCTCCCCATACTCCCAGGCCACACCCAACCCGCCATTCCATTCCCATATTCTCCGTGCCCTGCGTGTATCCGTGGTGAACTTATCCATAAGCTGCAAAACAGCTCAACCCACGCGACCCGAAGCGGAACCCACCCGTGCAATCCAGCGCACCCCGTCATCCTTGCCGGGCAAATCATTCGATCACTTGTTACCCACAGCCTGCAGCTTATCGAATCTATCCACCAGCTCGTTATACTTGCTTGCCACATCATTGCGATCCTTCACGGCATCATTCAATTTCTTGATGAAGTCGTCTCTTTGTGTTGCCAACTCTTTCATGGCGTCATTTTGCTTTTTGATGCCTGCGTAGGCATCCTTGATTTTTGTTTCCAGACTCTCCACCGCCTTTTTGTATTCCGTTATCTGATTTGTCAGACCACTATTGCTCGCCTGCAATCGGCTGAGGTCGCGCTTCTGACTGAGCACCAGTTGATCGTTGGTTTTGGCAATCTCCTTTAACTCCGTAATCCGCCCATCCATTTGCGCAATCTGCCGGTCCATGGTCTTGATGGAATTGGTGTAGCTCTGAACGGCAGCCGATTTGTCATAGAGAAGTTGATTGAGACCGGCGATTTCCTTCCGCTGGAGAGTCTGGCCATACCATTGGTAGGCGCACAAGGCGCAGAGGCTGAGTGCCAGCAGAATAAGCAGGTTTTGTTGGAAACTTTTCATTATGTTTTTACGGATGATCGGGCGCACTCTTTATCGCGATGGCCACACGCTGGATGCCGGCGCGCTTTACAAAGTCCAGGAGATAGATCATTGAACCATGCGTGGCGTCCCTGGTGCCGGAAATGTATACGGGCAGGTTGGTATTCAGGTTATAACGGTTCGTAAGAATGGGCAGCAGTTCGGGGAAGGACACGGGCTTTTTATCCAGGGATACCTGCCCGTACTTGTCCACGGTCAGGTTAATCATATCCGGCTTGGCGCTGGCTTTGGCCAGCGTGGCTGTGGGCAGACTGGCCTTGAGCGTCCGCACTTTTTGCATTTGCAGGCTGACCATCATAAACGAGGCGAGCAGAAAGAACATGATGTCGATCAAGGGTATGATCTCGATACGCGTCTTTCTTCGCGGCAGAGGGGAGCGGATTTTCATTTGTTATTCTGGGTTTCATTCGCGCCCACGGTGAAGGCCACCTTTTGAACTCCCGCTCCGCGCACCGTTTCCAAAACATCTGCCATGGCTCCATGCAGTGTGTCGCGATCGCCGCTGATATAGACCGGCAGGTTGGTGTCCAACCGGAAACGGTTGCTGAGCACGGCGCCGAGTTCAGGCAATGAGATTTGCTTTTTCTCCAGCCAGACGCCTCCATTCTTATCGACGGCGACGTTGACCATGTCCGGCTTGAAATCATGCCGGGACTGGGTGGCGGATGGCAGGTTGACCTTGATGTTTTGGGTCCGGTTCATCTGCAGGCTGACCATCATGAACGAGGCCAGGAGAAAGAACATGATGTCGATCAACGGAATGATCTCGATGCGCGAATGGCGGCCTTGAACTGGCGAGGTTAGTTTCATCGGGCGGCAGGGGCGGGCGACAACTGTCGGTTATTGACTTCATTCATCTTGGTTGCGTTCACCATCACCTCGACATTCGTGGCCGCCGTCTCCAGTTCAAACTGCAAACGGGTGATCTTCCGGTTGAAGTAGTTGTAGGGAATCAGGGAAATGATCGCGATTCCAAGTCCGCACGCCGTCGCAATCAACGCCTCCCCGATTCCCCCCGTGACCGCCATGACCGATAATTCAGCGTCTCCAATACTGAGAAAGGCCCTCATCAACCCGGTGACCGTTCCCAGCAGTCCGAGGAGCGGCGCAAGGGTTACCAACGTGTCCATGACGGTCAGGAAGCGACCGGCGCGTTCCAATTCAATGCCAGCGGCTAGTTGCAAAGCCCCTTGCATCGAAGCATTCACATGATTAAGGCCACGGTAGATCATCCGAATAACTGGATCTTCCGAGCCTTTTGAGAGTTTCGTGGCCTGTGGCACGTCGGAATTCTCCAGTGCCGCCAACAGTTGCTCCAGCTTTTGAGGATCGCGTTTACGGCTTTCGCGCAGCCACCAGAATGTGCGCTCGCCAACGACCGCAACCGCAATTACGGCACAAACCAGGATCGGCCACATCACCGGGCCGCCTTTGAGAAAGAATTGAACTACGATATTTGCGAGCATAAGAGACGAATATTTTATTGGGGATTATGGGATCGTTTTATTTCAGTTTATAGGTGATTGAGGTTTCGAAAGTCCGTGTGCCATTCATGGGCGGCACAACCCAGCGTCGTTTGATGTAATCGACCGTGCTGCGATCCAGGATTGGGAAACCGGATGATTCCTTAACCTCGATGGAGCTGACACCCCCGGTGTCGTTAACATTTATCAGCACCGTGACGGTGCCCTGTTCATGTTCCTGCAAGGCAATTTTGGGATAGGGTGGTTGTGGTCGCTCACCTCCCGCACCAGTGCTGGCGACCGAAACCGGCCCCTGTTTTACCGGCGCAATTGGTCTCAGCGCGGTCGCTGGAGGCGCTTTGGCGAGCGCGGAAGGCACCACCAAAGTTCCTACGGTGGGAATTGAGAAATTGATGTTGGGCGTTTCAGGTGTGACGATCACCACTTGGGGAGTATCCGGCTGGTCCTGATCGGTCGAGTCCTGGCTCTGTTCCTGGGTGGTGCTCGCAACCGGTTGAACAATGGGTTCCACCATGGCTGGAATGACTTCCTCCATCGAAGGCAATGGCTTCATTTTGACGGCTGCAGGTTGGGAACCAACAAGGCCAATCACCAGAAACAAAATGCAGATGGAATTAATCCAGGCCAACTTCCGATCCGTGTCCTTGCGTGCGGAAGGCAGGCAGACGCGTGCCAGTTCGGACTTCAACAGGTAGCCAGCTTTTGGCGTTAAATCATCTGCCTTCATCTTGGATCAAGTTCAGGTTGGGTTGCGGCCAGCCCATTTATAGGCTGGCCGCAACGGGCCAATCTTTTAAAACACATAGCTGAGCGTGCCGTAGAAACCTCTGCGGGAACCGAACTGCGGCGCGCCAACGCCAATGCCGGTCCCATCGCGCAATTCATAGGTTTCGTCGAACACATTCACTACATCGAAGCGGGCCTTTAACAGGTTTTTGCCCACCTGAAAGCTATGTTCAATTCCCAGGTTGACCGGGCTGTAAGAATTAAGTTTACGACCGTTCGGAACCGCGCCATCGGCTCTCAGACCGTTGCCGTAAAGCATATCGACGTAGGCCAGGGTCTTCCTCCATTGATAGGACACGCCAACCGAACCGGTGAAGGTTTGATTGTGATCGACAAAAATATCATGGTTTTTAATGTAGGCGAGATCGGCGGGATCAAAGTTGAACTGTGCCGAATTGATGTCATGCGCCTTCGCGACGGAATACGCAAAGTTGCCGAAGGCCGAGAAGCCATCTTTTTTGTAAGTCGCAGAAAGTTCGACCCCATACACCTCGCCGTGGTTGTAATTAAAAGGTGTCTCAATAAGCGCCTGGCCAAACTGGCCTTCATCCAGTTGGTTCTTGGCGATCTTGTAATAGCCATCAAGCCCCAGGTTCAGCCCGGGCACGAGTGTCTGCGTGGCACCCACATCGAAATAATGCGACCGCTCGGCTCTAACCGGATCGTTCTGCGAATTGGCCGCCGCGTTGGAGGTGTTTTCGAACTTCGCGACGGTGGTTCGTGAGATCGATTCCAGCGGTGGCGGAGTGAAGTAGCGCGCATAACCTGCATGCAACGTGGTTTTCTCCGTCGCTTTGAAGATGGCATTGAGACGCGGCTCGAACTCGGATTCCGTGATGACCGCATGGTAGGCATCAACGCGAGCGCCGAAGTTGACGGTCCATTTATCCGTGATTTTCCACTCGTCCTGGAGATACGCGCCGAAGAGATAGCCCCAGAGGGAGTTGTTGTCCACGATGGCGAATGGAGGCGGCACGGCGTTACCTGCGCCGTCGATGGCAAACACCGTGGTGCTGGTATCAGCAACGGCTTTGGAGGCAGTCCCCTGAATTCCGCCGCGCAGGGTGTGCGCTTCATTAATGTCATAGCTGGAATCGCCTTGAACACCCTGCGTGAGAATGTGTCGATCCACCCGGCTGGCCACACCGTTGAAGAACAGGTCGCCGGTTGAGTCGGGGCGGAACAACACACTGCTGTAGCTGCTGAATCCCGCGAGTTGAAAGTTCAGGTCGCCCAGGATCTTCTGATAGGCGAGCACTCCGTAGTAATTTTGCTCGGTTTGATTTTCGTTGAGACTCGAAGAATTAAAGGCAACGCCTCCAAGTGGGAAGGGATTGCCATTCGGATCGGTGCCCGGAGGTTGATTGGGATTGTTCGGCACCTGAAAGTAGCCATGCGCCCCGCTCAACATCAGACTCAGCCGGCTGGTGTCATCCAAGACGTAGGAGAGATAAGCGAAACCTTTGAACTGATCGGAATTATCGTGAATCGGATCATTGCTGCCCGTGGGATTTTCAATTCCCTGGCCGGTGTGCAGATAGCTTCCGGTGTAATAATAGTTCAGGTCGCCCTGCTTGCCGCCATATTCAAAACTCGGCTGGATCGTGGAAAAACTGCCGCCATAGAGGGAAGCATCGCCGCCACTGTTAAAAGCGCCGTTCTTGGTATGAATGTCCACCACTCCCGCAGTGCGGAAGCCATACTGGGCGGGCAGGGTGCCGGTGATGAGTTCCAACTGATTCACAAAACGGGTATCCAATGTCTGGCCGAACCCGCTGATGCCCTCCGGCAGGATGACGTCGTTGATGCGATATTGGAGATTGGCGTGTTCACCCCGGACGTGAATCTGTCCAAAGGAATCCTGTGCCACGCCGGGAGCGCGGAGCAGCACCTGGTTAAAGGAAGCGTTTTGCCCTTGGGATTGCGCCTCAATTTGTTGTTGGGTGATTGTGTAGGTGGTCGCGCCAAGATCGGCCACGATCTTGTTGCGCGCCTCCTCCAACTGGCCGAACACGGTCACATTCTCCAGCTTGGAAACGTTGGTCGAACTGCCTGAACTTGCGGTCGCAGCCGATGCTGAAACCTCATTGGTTTGTGCCTGGGCAATGCTGCCACAGCTTAATGAAGCCAGCCAGATGGCTGCCCAATACGCACGTTGGTTGACAAAGGAGACTTTGGTTTTATTAAGGACAGAATGCTTCTGAATGATGGAAAAGGTTTTCATAACTGCGCTCAAATTTGAAATTAATCACAACTAAAAAATTTACGGTTAATAAGTTTTACGTGTTCCAAGGCTCTGGCATGAATGCACACGCACCCACGACAAAGAGGTCTATTTACGGAATACTGAACGTCTAAAAAACGACCTGAGAACTAGATGAGATGGGAGAAGGGGTGGGAAGGAGGAGCGCGACTTGAAGAAAACCGATAATCTGCGGAAGCGGGAACAAAAGTTTCAATGACCGGGAGGCTCCAGCTAACTGAGGTCTCCACACTAACCTGAACTGGCGCGGCAGCGGCCGTTGATACCTTGCCTTTGTGAAAGGCGGTTATCAAACACTCATGGTCAGATGAGCCGGCGTCAGAGTGAAGGAATTTGTGGAGCGAAGAACTGGCTGCGGACGCGCCGACGAGCAACACTAAACCAGCCAGCAAAAATGCCAGAATGGATTTGCCGATCCTGCTTTGTTTATCAAAAAAGCGCATGTCTGAGCAACCGCATTGTTCAGTTAGCATGCGCAGAATCCTTTTGCAAGCATTTCATACGTTCCAGTGCTGCGAAGTGGGAATGAATTTTGTTTAATTTGACGGCTGTGCCTGGAAAAGAGAATGTCAAACAGCATGCAAATTAAGTGTTGAGCGGTAGGCTGTTTGTCTTTATTGCTTTGAGTCATGTAAATCAGCCGCCGCGCACTGCTCACTTGCATTCGCCTGATCCGCTGACAAATCAGAATCAAATGATGCAACGCTTTTTGAAAAAACCAATCATCGCCATCGTCATCCTTGCCCTTGCCGGCGGATATGGAGCATGGCGCTGGCATGCGCAAAATGGTCCCAAACTGTCATTCCGCACCGCAATCGTGAAGCGCGGTGATGTCGCCACCACCATCAGCGCAACGGGAACGATAGAGCCGGTGGAAGTCGTGGATGTCGGCGCCCAGGTGGCGGGTCAAATCAGTTCTTTCGGCAAGGACAAGGATGGCAAAACGATTGACTACGGCTCGGTTGTCGAAGAGGGAGGTATTCTCGCCAAGATCGACGAGTCGGTTTACACCGCCGAGCTTTCCGTGGCCAGGGCGCAAATGGAACAGGACAAGGCTGACGAACTGAGCGCTGCCGCCAATATCGAACAGGTCAAAGCCAAACTGCTTCAGGCCGGGACGGAATGGGATCGCGCGCAGGCGCTCAGCGCTGCCAAGTTAATTTCCGGCTCCGACTTCGATTCCTTCAAGTCCGCTGACGCAGTCGCCAAAGCCAACGTGGCCGTTGCCGAAGCGGCCCTCGCGCGAGCCAAGGCAAGCACCGTGCAAGCCCAGGCAGCCATCGATAAGGCGCAACGCAACCTGGATTTCTGCACCATCAAATCGCCGGTCAAAGGCGTGATCATCGACCGCCGCGTGAACATCGGGCAGACCGTCGTGAGCAGCCTTAACGCCCCCAGCCTGTTTCTCATCGCCAACGACCTCACCAAAATGCAGATCTGGGTTGCCGTGAACGAGGCGGACATAGGCCGCATCGTTTGCGGGGGACCGGCTACGTTCGCCTGTGACACTTTTCCCGACCGGGAATTCGCTGGCACTGTGGGGAAGGTGCGCCTGAACGCCACCATGACACAGAATGTGGTCATGTACACCGTCGAGGTGAACACGGAGAATCCAGACAATATTTTACTGCCTTATCTGACCGCCAACGTGCATTTCATCGTGAAGAAGGACTCGAATGCACTTTTGGTGCCCAACGCCGCCTTGCGCTGGAACCCTTCCTCGCTCGCGCAGATAGCGCCGGACTTCCGTTCGTGGAAATCCACCAGCCCGGCGCAGGAGGAACCTCATGGCGAATCGAAGCCCGCCAGGAAGGACGAAAATTCCAAACAAACTCAGGGCCTGGTCTGGGTGAAGGATGGCGAATTCGTCCGGCCCATGGAGGTGAAATGCGGGGCCTCAGATGGTGCAAGCACTGCTGTCGTTACCGATGGTTTGCGCGAAGGCCAGGAAGTCGTCACCGGGGAAACCGCTGAAAACACACAGACCGGCACCCAAAATCCTTTCCTGCCGCCTGTTCGCAAGCGTTGAACTGCCTGATTCAAATCGAAAAGGGAAATAAAGTCATTGAGCAAGGCTCTCATCACATTAGAAAACGTTCTCAAGGTTTACCGCCGGGGTGAACTCGAGATACCCGTGCTGCAGGGAGTCTCCCTGCAAATTAATCAGGGTGAGTTGGTTGCTCTCGTGGGCGTCAGCGGTTCGGGTAAGAGCACGCTCATGAACATTTTAGGCTGCCTCGACCAGCCGACCTCCGGCACCTACTGGCTCGATGGACAGGAGATGTCTGCGCTCTCCGAGGATGGCCGTGCCCTGGCGCGCAATACAAAAATTGGATTTGTATTCCAAAACTTTAATTTGTTGCCCCGGACCAGTGCGCTGGACAATGTGCTGTTGCCGCTGAACTACACTGCCACTCATCTGTCCCAGCATGAGTGTCGTCAGCGTGCCCGGGAAATGTTGCAACTCGTCGGGTTGCAGGAGCGGATGGATCACGAACCTTCCCAGCTATCGGGTGGCCAGCAGCAGCGCGTCGCCATTGCTCGCGCGTTAATCAATCGTCCGCCGGTACTCTTCGCCGATGAACCAACCGGCAACCTCGATTCACGCACGACTGAGGAAGTGCTGCGGATGTTTCAAAAGCTGAACGAGGAGGAAGGCATTACGATCATTATCGTGACTCACGATATGAACGTCGCCCGGCATGCTAAGCGCGTGATTCGCGTCAGCGATGGAATCATCGTTGAAGATGGACCGCCACAAAATCCAGTGCCGGCTGGCAAGGCGGAAACCGTTACCACAGGCAGGCGGCAACAACCTGAAGTTGCGGCAGATTGGCCGGCCTTTTCCTTCAGCACAGCCTACCGAATCCTGCGGATGGCTTTGCATGCGCTGCGGCGCAACGTCATGCGCTCGGTGCTGACGTGCATTGGCATCATCATCGGCATCGCTGCCGTAATTGCCATGATGGAAATCGGCCGGGGCTCCTCGCATTCCATCGAACAGACCATTGCCAGTCTGGGAGCCAATGTCATCCAGCTTGATCCGAGTGACACTTCAGTGGGCGGAGTAAGTTCGGGCGGCGGCGGGCAGGTGACGCTGACTCCCGAAGATGCTGATGCCATTCGACAGGAATGTACCGCCGTTCAGGCGGTGGCTCCGAGCGTGGACTCCCGGGCGCAGGTGCTGTACGGCAACCGCAATTGGCAACCAAACAATATCCTCGGCACAACACCGGATTTCCTGACGGTCCGCAAATGGGATTTGTCAGCGGGCCAACCGTTCACTACCGACGATGTCCGCAGCGCGGCGGCAGTTTGTCTGATTGGTCAAACGGTGGTCAAACAGTTGTTCGGCGACGAGTCGCCAGTTGGCAAGGAAATCAGAATCAAAAACATCGGCTTGAAAGTGATCGGCGTCCTGAGTCCGAAGGGAGCCAACATGATGGGAAGAGATCAGGACGATTATATGATTGCTCCCTGGACAACCATTAAATTCCGGGTGTCCGGAGTAAGACAGGCCACTCAAACTGCAGGAGCCGCGTCCTCGTCCAGCCAAATTAACTCCCTCAAGCCACTTTATCCAAACCAGCAGGTGCAGCTTTACCCACAGCAGTCCGCCGTGCAAGCGGCCGACATGCCCCAAATGACGCGGTTCGCGGACCTGGACGACGTTTGGGTTTCCGCTGCCAGTCCACACGATATTCCGATCGCCATTCGGCAAATCACCAGCGTGCTGCGGGAGCGGCACCGGATTCGTGCTGGAAGACCGGACGATTTCAGAATTCGCGATTTGACTGAGCTTTCGCAGGCACTCGCCTCCACCAGCCGGGTCATGACGAATTTGCTGCTGATTGTCGCCCTCATTTCGCTGGTCGTCGGCGGAGTTGGAATCATGAACATCATGCTGGTTTCGGTGACCGAGAGAACGCGGGAAATTGGATTGCGCATGGCTTTGGGCGCACGTGCGCGTGACATTCTCAGGCAATTTCTGGTCGAAGCCGTCGTGCTCTGCCTCGCCGGAGGCATCGTCGGGATTCTTACTGGCCGCGGCATTTCGCTCCTCGTTACCGCATTGCTGCACTGGCCAACCTTGCCATCCTTGCCCGCCATCATTGCGGCGGTCGCCGTCTCGCTGACGGTGGGAATCATCTTCGGCTATTACCCCGCCTGGAAAGCGTCGCGGCTCAACCCGATTGAGGCGCTCCGATATGAGTAAAGTACAATCCGCAATAATGCGTTCTGGTAAACTTTGACAGCGATCTTCAGCCGAGGGCTTGATCAATATCCAATCAGTCATTTCGCTTCAACAATCCGAAGAATATGAAGATTACGCGTCATAAGGCAGGCGCGTCGCCCGGTAAACTCTCATTTCGCAATTGGGATTTTACCCCATTCCGCGAATATATTTGAAGCGTAGGCTAAGTTATTGATGCTGGAAAATTCGACAATTCTTTTGGTCGAAGATGATGAAAACGATGTGTTTTTCTTCAAGAGAGCTTTTCTCCTAAGCGGCCTTTCCAATCCCCTGCAAGTGGCCGAGAACGGTGAAAATGCCATTGCTTACCTTAGTGGCGCGGAAGCCTATGCCGACCGCGAAAAGTTTCCCATTCCCATGCTGATTGTCATGGACATCAAAATGCCGCGGATAAATGGCTTTGAGGTACTGGAATGGCTGCGCAATCGCCCCGAATTAAAACACATTCCGGTGGTAATGCTCAGTTCTTCCAGCACGGAATCGGACAAGGAAAGGGCGCGAGAACTGGGGGCGGCGGCTTACGTTAGCAAACCGATGGAGGCTAAAGAACTTCAGCGCATCAATCGAATCATCGTGGAGTATTGGGATTTAATGAGTAAGCAGAGATGAATTACCGCCGTCCCAACCAGTCTGAAACGGTTCAAGCTTATAATCAGAAATCAAACACCTCTTCCTATCGTGGTTCGGGCATAACCGTGGCAGCCCCGATTCTTTACAACCATTCCGGAAGTGCGACGTTAATAGCAACGGCTTAAGACATGCTCACAAACTCAAAAACGGAACCCATATTGATCGTGGAAGACTTGGAGGATGATGTTCTGTTGCTCCAGATGGCCTTGAAGCGCAATGAGGTTCAGGGGCAGGTGTGTATTGTGAGTAATGGACAGGAAGCCGTCGATTATTTGCGTGGCCTCCCGCCTTATGATGACCGCAACAAATATCCTTTTCCCTACATTATTTATAGTGACCTGAAAATGCCCCTAATGAATGGTTTCGAGCTGCTGACATGGATTAAAAGCCATACCGATTGTTCCGTGATTCCTTTTATTATTCTTACTGCTTCCGCGCAGGAATCGGACGTCAAGCGAGCTTTTGAATTGGGAGCTAATGCTTATTTGGTAAAGCCCTCAACTTTGAAGGAGCTTACCGAAATGATTGGAAAAAGTTTAGGCTTTTGGGAGATCTCTCAAAAACCACGGCCCCCGGAAAAGTGTTCATAATCCATTTCACTGATGGCTGATTCCGATTCGCCTTCAGAAATCTCTTCCAGGCAAATCCTAGGCGACATGAACCAGGGCGGTGACTATTAATAGGTCTGCGAGAGGCGATAGAATTCCTGATCGTTGGTGGCGGAGGTGTCGATGTATTGATTGGTGCCAAGGGTGTTCGCGACATTTCCCAATGAGATCCAGTCAATCAGGTTGGTGGAAGAGTAAAGGGTGTAATTTTTGCCGGTTTGACCTTTGAATTTGAGGGTCATCTGGTTCGGGCCGGAAGACAGGGAACTGACAATCTGAGGCGCCCGAACCATTCCTGCGCTGCCTGAGGAATAAATCGCACTGATTTCCGAGGCGCTCAAAGCCCGGTTGAAGGTCATGATTTCATCGAGGCTGCCCAGCATGAAATCGACATATTTGGCGGAGGATGTAATGTACGCCGCTCCAATAAACTTGCGGGGCAGGGGAATGTTGGTAAGCGAACCTTTGTAAATGCCATTGGCATATAAGCTGGTGCCCGAGCTCGTGCCGACGAAGGCCAAATGGGTCCAGGTTCCGATCGGGACGGTGTAAGCCGGGCTGAAGACATAATCGCCCACGCCCAAAATCGTCAATCCCACCTGGTGAGTGCCGTTGTACTGTTCGAGCTTCAAAGAGTAGGTGCCATCGGACATCAAGATAGCCGAAGTCTGGGGCGAGTCTTGGCGGTTGACCCACATGCTAAGCGTCCAGGGAACTGCCAGGTTTGCAGCGCCGTTTGTCATCAGGCCGGTTGAGCCATCAAAGTGGAAAGCGGTGCCGCTCTCGCCGGGTGCGTAGTAAAATCCGCCCTGCGGGAGGCAGTTTGCCGTGCCAAAAATGTCATTGGCGCTGCCATCCGCCGGCCACCAGTTCACCATGCCGGTGGGAGCCACGATGCTCCCTGCGGCATTGACCAAAGGTATCTGGACGTTGAGATATGCAGTGGAACTGGGGGTGGTTCCAATCGAGTCAGTCAGTGCCACTGAGTAGCCGCCGCCATTCGTAATAACGATATTGGTGAGGGTAAGCCTGCTGGCCGTGGCGGTGGCGATGTTTGTCCCGTTAAACTGCCATTGGTAGTGGATTGTCCCGCTGCCGGTCGCAGCCACGGTGAAACTTGCGTTCGCGCCTTCAACGGCTGTGATAGTCACAGGCTGGGTGGTGATGACGGGCCCGAGGGGTTTTACCACCATATTGTTAGTTAATTGGGCGAGGGTGCCGTTGAAAATATCGCCATCGCCGGTAGTGAGAGCTTGAGCGACGTTTTGGTCGTCGTATTGCCAGAACTGCCAGGTGGTCCATGGAGTAATGCCGCCAATCGGAGTTCCCGCTCCCTGCGCCGAGGATTCGGCGGTGGCGTGGTTTGAATACCAGCTGGCGATGTCTGTGTTCCATTGGTTCACCGTGCTGTCAAGATAGGTGGCGGCTTTGGAGCTTGAAATATAGACGCATGGTTTGAGCTTGAGGCCGGCAGTCGCCGCGTTGTTGGAGACCGTGAGACACCATTGGTTGACCCATGCCGTAATTGTGGCTTTGGTTTGGTTGGTGAAGCTGGCCTCAACATCGAGCATCGGCATCAGGGTCAGACCATCAGTTTTCGTGTAAGTCTTGATGGCATTCCAGAACACATTTGCTTCCGAAGTGGCGCCAGATGTGCCGGCATGCAAGTCATACCGGGCATAATGGTAAGCGCCGATGATTACTCCGGCGGCTTTGGCGTTGGCGTTGTAGGTTGGGAAATTCCCGCCACCGGAACCGCTGCCGGAGCTTGTGCCTTCCGAGGCTTTGGCCCAGGCAAAGCTGATGTTGTAAGTATTCTTTAAGGTCGCCCAGTTTATGCTCGCGCTCTGGTAGTCGGACACATCGATTCCTATCGGCCGCTGAGCCAGGGCGAGCGTGGGCGCAATGACAAGTCCGAGAGTGATGATGATAACCTGTAGCCAGGAGGAAAAGGGGCGATCTGAGTTCATAAATCTGATGCACGTACAACAAACAGGCAGGACTCCAAGTATAGGAATTCGCCGTTTGAAATTATGTGCTTTAGTTTTATAAGGCGGGGTTTCTATTTGCAAGCTCGATAGTGCATGTTTTTAAAACGGGCAGGGCAGGCGTGACGAGGCAGATCGGCTTGATGTAGCAATCAGTACTGCGCGACCGATTTCATGCAATCCGTTGATTCAAATTGCACAGAGTGGAAACAGAAATCTACATTTCATCCCGCATCCAATGAAGGCTGGCTAGTTTGGCCGGAACAGTGCGCCTCCAATTATCGCACGGCAGACACAAGGTTGGTGCGACTCGAAATGGAGCCGAAGGTCTGGCTAAATCTAAGATGGGTAAGTGCGACCTGGTAATGACCGATTATTCCATGCTTAAGATGAAGGGAGTCGAGCTGGCCCACGCGATTAAGAGGCAGGACCTGAAGCAGCCAATCGTTTTGATGACTGGTTACGCCTTCTCCAGCCCCATCTGCTTCCACAAGGGTTCAAGGTCTGGATCAGTGACGGCGGTGCGTTTCACATCTTTGGCAATACCAACGAGGCAGGCTTGCTCCAACCAGTGCCAGGCTTCTTCCGTTTTCCCCAGTTGGGCGCAATAGCAAGCCAGGTTGTAAGGTATCGCCCATTCCTTGGGGAATTTTTTGGCGACCTTGAACAGATTATTGTAGGCTTCCTGTGTTCGATCGAGGCGATGGAGCGAGATGGAATATTGCAACCAGCCGCGGCAGCGTCGGGGAGCTGTTTTAACCAGAGTGGCGGCGATCTGGAGGCAGGCGTCCCAGTCCTTTAAATCGGCATGAATGGCCCAGCGAACGATGAGCACATCCGGATGCGATCGATGCTCGCGGTTGAACTGTTCCAATTCCAGGCTGGCTTCAACAGGATTACCGAGTTCCACCCATCCTTCCGCCGCCATCAGATAGAAGATATCGGGGAAGTCCAAAGGTTTATGCCGTGGCTTCATAGACTCTTATGGGTATGTGCCACTCCAAGCTCCAAATCACAATCGACTAAAACCCTACTATTGGATGTTGTTTTAACTACTTGTCTGCCTTTCCTGGGCATGACCATGCTGTTGACTCGGCATCTTTTGTGCCGGAAAAAAGCAAGGAGGAGAAAAGGGTTTCATCGCACGCATGTTAATGACCATGCCGATGATGGATGTCCGGCTGGTGTGGGTGGGAATGGCCCAGTGGTTCGTGTTGATGCCAATGGCTGTGAGGTTCGCCTGGTGGATCATGGGGGCCATGTGCATGATGATGATGCTCGTCGTGATAGTGGAGATGTTCGTGCTCCAGCGGCTCATGAACGTGCCAGTGCTCGTGGTGCTCCGTCAGGTGCAGCCAGACGCCAGCGGCCATGAGACAGCCGGCTAAGAGCAGCGTTGCAGTGATAGGGTCGCGGAAGAGCAGGAGTGAAATAATCGCCCCGATGAAAGGTGCGGTCGAAAAGTAAGCCCCAGTCCGGGCCGCTCCAATGTGGCGCAATCCCCGAATAAACAGCGTGAGGCTTATTCCATATCCAAAGAGTCCAATCAAGCTGGTAGCCAGCAGCGTGGATAGGCCAGGCAGTTTGCTGCCCAGCAAAAGACCGAGCGTCGTATTTACGGTTCCTGCCACCAGGCCCTTGAGCATGGCGATTTGCACCGGGTCACTGGCCGACGCTTTTCGGGTCAGGTTATTGTCGATGGCCCACGCGAGGCAGGCTCCAATAATGGCCAATGATCCCCAGGGAAAACCTTCGATACGTTGACCGTTCCAGGCCAGCACCACTCCACCTCCGGCAATAAGCGCCATTCCTGCCGCGATGCGTGAATCAAAATTCTCCTTGAACACAAACCAGGCGAGCAAGGCGGTGAAAACTCCCTCCAGATTCAGCAGCAGGGAGGCACTCGACGCGGGAGTTTCCCGCAAGCCTATTAAAAGCAAAACCGGCCCAATCACACCGCCGGAAAGAAACGCCCCGGCCAGCCAGGGTACATCTTTGCCAGTTAAACGGGCTTCCTTATCCGTGCGGTTGCTGCGTCCACGCAGAATCCAGTAAACGCCGAGCCCAACGCCGGAGGAAAGGTAGAGCAGTCCCGCCATTAGTTGGGGACTCATCTGCGGCAGGAACGCCTTGGAGAACGGCGTGCTGGCGCCGAAGAGGAACGCAGCCAGCAAAGCAGCGATCACGCCCGACCACTTATGTGCGTTTTTATTCACCCGCTATTCCACCTTAAAAATGGATTAATTCGAGTTCATAGTCCAGTTCTTCAGAAGGCTCCGCCGCCGAGTTTGGACCTTCATCACGCAAGTAAGTTGCTTGCGTGCAGAGAGACTCCTCACTAATGGGTTCAACACCCCTTTTGATATGGTGGAGGACAGGCTTACGCTGACTCTGAAAGGATGGTGTATTTTCCATGCCTGTAGCAACATTATCCCCGGAAGACTCAACACGGAATCTGCCAGCGGATGAGTCCTATGGCCTGCTTGAACCGGTGGCCTACTTTGACGGTGCGATGCCGACCGGTGTGACCGTTTCTCATGATGGGCGAATTTTTGTCTGCTTTCCAAAATGGGGCGACGAAGTTCGATATACGGTATGTGAGTATTGGAAGGGGCGACTGGTGGCATTTCCAAATGAGGAGGCCAACCGCTCGGTGCCTATTGATCCCGCGGCGGCCTTCATATCGGTCCAGAGCGTGGTGGTGGACCCTGCGAACCGTTTATGGATACTTGACACCGGCAGCCCGAGATTCGAGCTGACCCAATATGGCGGGCCTAAACTCATTTGTGTGGATTTGGAGATGGATGCAATCGTAAAGAAGATACTCTTTCCGCAGGATGTCGTTTTGCCGACCAGCTACCTTAATGATATGCGCTTTGACCTGCGGCGCGGCGCCGAGGGCATGGCTTTTATCACTGACTCCTCCGATACGGGGCCGAACGGAATCATCGTGGTTGACCTGGGGACCGGCCAAAGCTGGCGGCGGCTTCACGACCATCCCACCACGAAGGCCGGTGCGCCGCGAGGCTGTCTTCCGGTGGTCGAGGGCACTCCTTTTCTGGAGCGCAGCCCGGATGGAAAAACCCAACCGATGAAGGTGGGTGCCGATGGCATTGCCATCAGCGCTGATGGGTCACGCCTTTATTACTGCCCACTGATAAGTAGATGGCTTTACAGCGTGGCTACCGAGGCTTTGGCCGATCCCTGGCTGGACGATGAAACTGTCGCCCAGACGATTAACGATCATGGGGACAAGGGCGGCGCTGGGGATGGATTGGAATCGGATGCTGAGGGAAATATTTACGCAACGAATTACGAGCACAATGCAATCCTGCGCCGCACACCCGATGGGCTTTGGGATACGGTGGCCCACGATGCGCGTCTCCTCTGGCCGGATACATTGTCAGTCGCAACAGATGGATATATTTACGTCACGGCAAACCAATTCCATCGCCAGGCGCGCTTCCATCACGGGAAGGACCTTCGTCGCAAGCCTTACACGCTCTTTCGCGTGGCCATAGGCACTCAGCCCATTCTGCTGCGCTGAGCGGTAGGCTTGCGAGTTGCGGCAGTAATCGAGAAAGCAAAAAGCCGGAGACGGATTAGGAAGGAGATTATTATGGTTAACGTAGGATTATTTGTTCGTATGGAAGCAAAGCCGGGAAAAGAAGCGGAGGTGGAGAAATTTCTCCGTGGCGGTTTGGATTTGGTCAGGCAGGAGCCGGGGACGCTCGAATGGTTTGCGATTCGCATGGGGCCATCCACATTTGGCATCTTTGACGCCTTTGCAGATGAGAACGGCAGGCAGGCGCATTTGTCGGGTCGCGTTGCCGAAGCCCTCATGAACAAGTCCCCTGACTTGCTGGCCAAACCACCTACGCTGGAAAAGGTCGAGGTGCTGGCGGCCAAGCATGATGTGTAGAGACTTCTTCTAAAAATCCTTTTAGTTCATCAACCTGAAAAAGGCCTTCGGACTACTCTTGATATCGATCACATACGGGCTGACTGCTCCCGGCACCACCAGGTAAGGACCCAGCACGTTCGTGGAGGTTAGAAGTTTGAAGGGGGCGGGCCATTGCAGCACCATCGTTGTGCCTTGCTTCATGGCAACCAATACCGGTTGAACGGATGGCACGACTTCACCGGTGCTGAGAATACGTGCAAAGTTGGTGCTGCCTGGAGGAAAGCCGGCCGGATTGACAAACCGGATCTGGCTCAGTTGCGCCAGGGTGAGCCCGCTCGAGTTGGTGCCGAAGAAGAGCTGGTCCGAACCCCCGCCATTGGTGGAGCCGCTCCAGTTGAGGATCGAGAGTATGGCCCCGGCGGCCCACGTCTGCGAGCTGCTGTCGGCAAAGGCCAGCTTGCTGGCACCTGCACCCATATCGATGGCGGCGGAGGAGGCTAGGATGAAGCGTCCCAGTCGCTCATCAATGGTGGCGGTGGTCACGGTGCCGCCGCTACCGAGCCGGAAGAAGCCCGGATTGGTGATCCGCCGCGTCTGCCCGCCAGCGGAATCGATGGAAAAGTTGCCCAGGATTTCAATGTTGGATGCTATTAATGTGCCGCCAATAAAGTCGTAGAGCGCAAAGCCCAGCGGCGGGGAGAAGGCAAAGCCGCCGAAGGAGAAGAGATTGCTCACAACCAAGGTGCCGCCGGTTTGCACCAGGTTTTCCCCCGCACCGGCGAAGCTAACATTGGCCGCTGAGAGTGTGCCACCGGCCAGGAAGGAGGTGGTGCGGAAAAAGGGGCTGAGCGCATTAAACTGCACCGTTCCGGAAACGGTGGTGGTGCCGTTGGACTGCGCAAAGGAACTGTACGGATCCAGGAGCAGGGTGGTGGCTGAGAGTTGGCCGCCGTTCATCGCGTAGAGGGCCACGCTGGGGCCAAAGGGATTGCGATCCGTTGCGGCTCCCTCCAGCCTGAGGGTATTGGTAACCGTGTTGAACCCGCCCGTCTGGTTGAAGGTGGCCATGGCGGTGAGGCTGCTGAAAATCTCCTCGCTTCCGGCATTTAAAAAACCTCCGCTCAGATCATAAATGGCTGGAGCGGAACCGGCCCGCAGCACCAGGTCGGTGGTGCTATTGGTGCCTCCGTCCTGGGTAAAGAGGCCCACGTTAATGTCTCCGTCCACCAGAATATTGGGAGTTTGCACGAGCCCGTTGGTGAGGTCATAGGTTCCCTCCACATCAATTTCGTCACCCACGATCACAAAGCCGCCTTCCTGTTGCACGGAACCGTTGGTGATGCCCAGATGGCCGCCATCCACCAGCATGCCGGAGAACAGATTGAGGATGCGGCCATTGGTGCCGACATTCACTCCGTTGAGTACGCGCAGGGGCGGATTGGTGCCGAAGAAGTTCATCAAAAGAGTATTGGACGAATTGGCCGGACCAAAGATGTCCAGGTGATTGATGGTCAGTGAACCCGGAAAACCGGTCGCGGTTGCAGGAAAAATGCCCACCGCCTTGAATCCAGCATTGGTAATCTCAATGGTCTGGGAACTGTTGGGCAGGATGCCAAGGGACCAGACCGGCTCCTCCCAGGCGCCACTCGTCGGCTTCGTCCACGAATTCACCTGGGCTACGACCTGAGTGCCCGATGGCACGACTTCACCGGTGCTGAGAATACGGGCAAAGTTGGTGCTGCCCGGAGGAAAGCCGGCTGGGTTGACAAACCGGATCTGGCTCAGTTGCGCCAGGGTGAGCCCGCTCGAGTTGGTGCCGAAGAAGAGCTGGTCCGAACCCCCGCCATTGGTGGAACCGCTCCAGTTGAGGATCGAGAGGATGGCCCCGGCAGCCCACGTCTGCGAGCTGCTGTCGGCAAAGGCCAGCTTGCTGGCACCTGCACCCATATCGATGGCGGCGGAGGAGGCTAGGATGAAGCGTCCCAACTGCTCATCGATGGTGGCCGTGGTTACCGTGCCCCCAGCACCCAGCCGGAAAAAGCCCGGGTTGGTGATGCGCCGCGTCTGCCCACCGGCAGAGCCGATGGAAAAGTTCGCCAGGATTTCAATGTTGCTCGCCATCAGCAGGCCACCGGCAAAGTCATAGGGCGCAAAGCCAATCGGCGGCTCAAAGGTGAAGCCGCCGAAGGAGAAGAGATTGCTCACAATCAAAGTGCCGCCGGTTTGCTCCAGGCCCTCCCCCGCGCCGCTGAAACTAACATTCGCCGCCGCCAGCGTGCCACCGGTCAGGAATGAGGTAGTGAGGAAAAAAGGACTGCCCGTATTAAACTCCACTGCACCAGAAACCATAGTGGTGCCGTTGGACTGCGCAAAGGAACTGTAAGCATTCAGGAGCAGGGTGCCGACCGAGAGTTGTCCGCCGTTCATCGCGTAAAGGGCAACACTGGGGCCAAAAGGATTACTGCTTACCGCGGAACCCGCCAGCCTGAGGGTGTTGGTGACCGTGTTGCGCCCGCCCGTCTGGTTAAAGATGCCCATGGCGGTGAGGCTGCTGAAAATCTCCTCGCTCCCGGCATTCAAAACACCTCCGCCCAGATCGTAAGTGGCCGGTGCCGAATCGGCCTGCACCACGAGATCAGACGTGGAATTGGTGCCTCCCTCCTGGGTGAAGAGGCCCACGTTATTATCTCCGCCCACCACGAGATGGGGAGTCTGCACGAGCCCGTTGGTCAGGTTGTAGGTGCCGTCCACATCGATTTCGTCACCCACGCTCACAAAGCCGCCCTCCTGTTGCACGGAACCGTTGGTGATGGCCAGATGGCCAGCGTTGACCACCAGCAGGCCGGAGAACAGATTGAGAATGCGGCCATTGGTGCCGACATTCACTCCGTTGAGTACGCGCAGGGGCGGATTGGTGCCGAAGAAGTTCATCAAAAGAGTATTGGACGAATTGGCTGGACCAAAGATGTCCAGGTGATTGATGGTGAGTGAACCTGGAAAACCGGTCGCGGTTGAAGGATTGATTCCGACGGCCTTGAATCCGGCATTGGTAATCTCAATGGTCTGGGAACTATTGGGCAGGATGCCAAGGGACCAGACCGGCTCCTCCCAGGCGCCACTCGTCGGCTTCGTCCACGAATTCACCTGGGCAAACGCCACCGTTCCGGTCAGCAGCAGATGTGCGAGCGCGATCGTCCACAGCAAGCGACCTCTGTTCCCTTTAACAACCAATGAATGGTTTACGTTTTGCATGGTTTCCCCTCGTGAAATTAATTCAAAAACGGAATTCTGATTTTTCCATTCCGAACAGGTTTTGAACAAAAACGGATCGGCCTGTTCTCCTCAGTGTCTATGAAGGTTGCTTAAGATAGGGGAGGAACCGCTTTCGCCTAGTGGGGTAAACTCCTAGCAACAGGTAGAAAGAATACGCACAGCCTTGGTGCTCCGGTGGCAAGACATTGATTTCGGCGTATAGTGTAATTCACCAAGCTTGAAAGGAGCTGCGATTAGATGAAACCATATCTTATTTGTCATATGATGCCATCGGTGGATGGCCGCATCGTGGGAGATCGCTGGAAGATTACCGGCGGCTACAAGGAATACGAGAGGACCGGCGCCAGTTTTAAAACCGATGGCTGGATGTGTGGACGGGTTACCATGGAGGGTTATGCCGGAAAAGCCAGTTTTTCGGGCAAAGCCGTGGGGAGAAATATCCCGAGAGAAGACTTCATAGCGCCGCACAAAGGCAAATCGTATGCAGTCGCCCTCGATCCATCGGGCCGGCTGAATTGGAAATCAAACCACATTGACGCGGATCACATCGTTGAGATATTGGCGGAAAAGGTGTCGGACAGTTATTTGGAATTTCTTCAAAAGAAAAACATCTCCTATATTTTTGGCGGGAAAACGCAAATCGATTTGAAGCGGGTGCTCGAGAAGTTGGGTAAATATTTTCAGATCAAGAAATTGTTGCTCGAAGGTGGCGGGAAAATCAACGGCTCGTTCCTGGCGGCGGGTTTGATTGATGAGCTGAGCTTGCTGCTCATGCCGGTTGCCGATGGCACCATTGGCACTGCGAGTCTCTTCGACATCGAAACGCCCAGTCGAAAAAAATCTGTGTCGAGGCTGAAGCTGCTTGCCACGAAGAAGTTAACCAGCGATATCTTGTGGCTGCGGTATAAGGTTCAGAAATAAACAGATGATTGTAGAGCCAAAAACAGCCACATCGAAAGTGCTGTCCGTCTCGCAACTGTGCAAGGTGTATGGCACCACAGTGGCAGTGGATGGCATTTCCTTTGAGGTTGGCCGCAACGAAATTGTGGGTCTCCTGGGACCGAACGGGGCAGGGAAGACGACGACCATCAATATGATTCTTGGGGTGCTCGAGCCCAGTTCAGGGAGCATTCGCATTGAAGGCATTGATATTGCCAAACAGCGCACGCAGGCCTTATCACGCACGAACTTTGCCGCAGTTTACGCGCCACTGCCGGGAAACCTGACCGTATATCAGAACCTTCGGATCTTCGGCCTTATTTATGCAGTGAAGAAACTTTCCGATCGCATTGAAGCCTTGCTGAAGCAATTCGATCTCGAGGCGTTTCGCAATACCAAGTGCGGTGTGCTCTCTTCGGGCGAGCAAACGCGTGTTTGTCTGGCCAAGGCAATGTTGAACCAGCCGCACCTGCTGCTGCTGGATGAGCCGACCGCCTCGCTTGACCCGGCCACGGCGCGGGACATCCGCACGAAGATTCGCGAGTTTACCGCTCGTGATTGCGGCGGCGTGCTCTGGACCTCCCACAATATGTATGAGGTCGAGGAGGTGTGCGACCGGGTGCTTTTCCTTTCGCATGGAAAGATTTTGCTCGAGGGGAATCCGAAAACTCTTCCGGCTGAGCACGGTAAAACGAGCCTGGAGGAATTATTCATCACCATTGCGCGTGAGCCACTAGCGCTGGAGCGTGTCTAATTAGTGTCTAATTAATATGTTTCTTAAACGCACCTCAGCCATTGTATTGCGACAGTTTTATCTTCTGCGTGGCAGTCCGGCGCGCACTTTGCCGCTGTTCATATGGGTCGCCATCGATATCGTGCTTTGGGGTTTCATCACCAAGTATCTCAATAGCGTCACGGCTTCCGGTTTCAATTTTGTGCCCACGCTCCTGGGAGCGGTGCTGCTCTGGGATTTCTTCACGCGGGTTATGCACGGCGTAACGACGGCATTTTTCGAGGACGTCTGGTCGCGTAATTTCCTTAATTTTTTTGCGTCACCGCTCTCGATTCCGGAATATTTGAGCGGACTCGTGCTTACCAGCATCGTGACGAGCCTGATTGGGCTGGTCTTCATGCTCGTTCTGGCGACAACGGTGTTCGGGCTTTCCTTTTTTGCCTATGGGTTGATGCTGATTCCATTTCTGCTGGTGCTTTTTTTGACGGGGATTGCGCTGGGGATTATTGGCAGCGCGGTGGTGCTGCGGTTTGGGCCGGCTTCAGAATGGTTTGTCTGGCCGATCCCAGCGCTGTTGTCCCCTTTTGCCGGGGTATTCTATCCACTCTCGACTTTGCCGCCCTGGATGCAGGTGATCGGACGCCTCTTGCCGCCTTCGTATGTGTTTGAGGGAATGCGCAATGTCGTCGCCGGTCGCCCCATTTCGGGCATCACATTGCTGTGGGGTATTTGCCTGGCGCTGCTTTATATTCTGCTCGCCTGCTGGTATTTCACGCGGGTCTATAAGCATGCCGTGCGCACCGGGCTCATTGCCAGATACAGCGCGGAGACGTTGAGTTAAATGCCAACGACTGCTTTTTGCACGAGCTCTGGCGCCAATCGGGCAGGTGGTCAGCTCTTTCGTGCTTGTCACCATTTCAGTAATTTCCAAGGATAGAGGTGGAATTATCTAAATGAGCACATTACAAATCGTCATTCCCATGGCCGGTCGCGGTTCACGTTTTGCCAAGGTCGGTTATACCACACCCAAGCCGCTGATTCCCGTCGGTGGACGGCCCATGATCCAGTGGGTGATCGATAATATCCGGCCGAATCGTCCGCACCGATTTATTTTTCTTTGCCTGGCTGAGCATCTGGAAAATTATCCCGAAGTGCCGGCGGAACTGAAGCGGCTTTGTCCCGGGTGTGAAATTGTTCCAGTCGCACAGGTCACTGAAGGCGCGGCGTGCACGGTGTTGCTCGCCCGCAAGTTCATTGACAATACCGACCCGTTGATGATAGCCAACAGCGATCAAATTGTTGACCTGGACATCAACGATTACCTGGCGGCGGCTGATGCGCGGGAGGTGGCCGGTCTCATCATGACCTTCTGGTCTGATCATCCGAAATGGTCTTATTGTCGCATGAAATCGGATGGCAGCGTGCAGGAAGTAGTTGAGAAACAGGTTGTGAGCAACGAAGCGACGGTGGGCATTTATAATTTTCGGCAGGGCAGGGAATATGTTCGTGCGGCGGATGCCATGATTGCGGCGAATCTGCGGGTGAACAATGAGTTCTATGTTGCGCCCACCTACAACCAACTTATCGGCGAAGGTGCGAAGATTATCACCATGAAAACCGGCCGCGAGCTGCAAGGGATGTACGGCATTGGAACACCGGAGGATTTGAAGTTGTTCAAAAAAACGGAGTATTATCGGAAGCGGGCGCAATCCGTATAAACGGTGGTCAGGTTGTTGAGTTTTTAGGAACAGGGTGATCCGCACACCCCTCTTTGCGGGAAGCACCTCATTGGGATTAAAAATATGTTTGGTAAGCTCACTGCGTCCAGATCGCAAGTTGGCCAGCCCTGAGTGGGGCTGGTCTTTTTATTTATTTCGACCGGTTATGCCAGGGAACCAGGACAGGTTTTGAAAAATAACCCTAGCGTCCTCCCGTCTCCGCCTTTACCTTTGTTTTGAAGAATATGCAGAAGATCACTGTATTACTGGCTGACGATCATATCATTGTCCGGCAAGGTCTTCGGGCCCTGCTGGCGGCGGCTGGTGATGTGGAAGTTGTGGGTGAGGCGGGCGATGGTCGTGAAGCTGTGGAGCTGACCAAAAAGTTGTCGCCACAGGTTGTGGTCATGGACCTAGCCATGCCCAAGCTCAACGGTTTGGAGGCGACCCGGCAGATTGTGAAGAACAAGCCTGGCATCAAGGTGGTCGTGCTTTCGTCGTACAGCGACCAGGAATATGTTCAGAAGGTAATGGAAGCCGGTGCCTTGGGTTATCTCGTCAAACAATCCGCGGCGGACGATTTGTTGACGGCCATTCGCGAAGTTTATAAAGGGAACAACTTTTTCAGCCCCGCAATTGCCAAAGGCCTGAGTGAATTAAAGCGCGAAGCGTTTACCAATGGCCACGCGTTCAGAGAAAGCGGCGTTCATCTTACCGCCCGTGAGCGGGAGGTTCTGCAATTGATTGCGGAGGGCAGGGCTAATAAACAGATTGCGGACGATCTTGCCATCAGCATCAAGACGGTTGAGAAACACCGGCAGCAGGTGATGAACAAGCTGAATATTCACGATGTGGCCAGTCTCACGCGTTATGCCATCTCCAAAGGAATGGTGGAAAAAAATGCGGTCCCGCTGCTCTAAGAGCCTGTTTTAAAATTATGGAGGGTGCTGCGGTTGGGGATTTTGGCTGCGGCCAAGGTGGCGAGGTGCTTCCGCACGGGCACCAAGCATCCCCGCAGCGGGCTGTGAGGGCCGAGCCAACGCAGGCCGTGACCAAAAGCACCGCCGCCCGGAGGGTTTTCGCGCAAAAGGCCGTCTGGCGGCGTTGCTCCTCAGTCGAAGATCCACCAGGGATATTCTCCTTCGTCGCGCCTTGCCATACAGCCTTTTGCGCAAAAACAGCACCCTCCAGAATTTTAAAACGGGCTCTAAGCTTTGACCGATATTTTTTGGAGTCATGACTCCCGCATGGGGTAAATGGATCAGTGTTCAATTTCGTTGATTATACCGAATGCCATTCCAAACGGATGAAGGGCAGTTGGTTAATTCAGCAAGCCAGATGGATGCATCCGGGCGGAATCGGCTGTGGGAAAAGCCGCCTCGTTCTTCTTTACGCTTCCCTGCCAAGTGGCAAGCTCGTCCCATTGAACCGGGATGCAGAAAAAGCCGCACCGATTTCTCGATGCGGCTCCATGGTTAGGTTCGGAGGCGGATTCTGCGCTTCAAACTGTTTGCTTGCCAAGCGGAGTGGTATTGTCCTGAGACACTCCACTCACCCACGTGGGTGAGGGTTTGTAAAATCTGAGATAAAAATCTATTTCGTTTCTACTACTCTTCCAGTCTGCTTATTATTCCCACGGAAGCATGGCCAGGAACTTTTTGCAAGGCCGGAAGGGCCTTTAATAGCTCGGAATTTAAAAGCATTTGAGCCGACATAAATCATACCGTTGGATGATATCGTCGGCGAGCAGGTCATGGCGCCGCCTAAAGCAAGGTACCATTGAATTTCGAATTGAGAGTTAAATGCGTACAAAGTTCCTTGCTGAGAGCCGAAGACAACAACTCCGTTGTCCATAACTGCGGCTGATCCGTCAAAGTCGTCATTTCCAAAATCCGCATTTTTAGTACCATCCGGCTTTATTGAGTAATAGAAATTGTTTACGCCTATGTAGATGATTCCGTCCTTATCCAGAACTGGTGAGGAAGTTCGTGTTCCGCCAGTATGAAATTTCCATTTCATGGAACCATCAGGATTGAGTGCGTACAGGTTGCCATCCACTGAACTAATGTAGATTGTGCCATCCATTGCGATAGCTGGCGATGCGACAATAGGTCCTTTCGTTTCAAAAGCCCATTTCAGTTTACCATCGGGAGTGAGGGCATAGAACTTTTGGTCGTGAGATCCGATATACACGGTTCCGTCAGCGGAAATCACAGGGGAAGAGTCGATCGGCCCACCGGTTTCCATTTTCCACTTCTGTTTGCCATTACTATCAATTGCATAAAAAGCCTTATCCCATGATCCGAAAAAGATTGTGCCATCGGCTGCTATCGCAGGGGAAGAGTCCACCCAGCCGCCAGTTCTAAAGTGCCATTTTTCTTTTCCTTCAGGGGTGACAGCATAAAAGTGCCTGTCTCTACTTCCGAAATAGATGGTGCCATCTGAACCAATGGCGGGTGAGGACTTGATGTCGGACATGGAGTTGAATGACCATTTCTTTGTCCCGGTGGTGGAAATGGCATCCAGTTTACTGTTTGAAGAGGTAATATAAATGGTTCCGTCCTCTGCCAATGCTGCTGAGGCATCGCAGTAGTATCCCACGGAGGTTTCCCAGATCAGCTTGCCCGGTTCTTCGGCCACCAATGTCGAAATTGAAATCAGCAGCATGGCGGACAACGCAAAGTATTTCTTCATATTAGCAGACTGCACGATCAGTCTACCAAGGTCGTTTGCAGCGGAAAGAAATGTCAAGGTGATTTATGAATTTGGTGTTCGTCTTCGCCTCCGCCGGTCCGCGCTTGAATCTGTTCCGTTAATCACGTAGAAGAACAGGCGTAAAAGAACATTTGAGCACGATTGAAGTCATTCTGCCCTTGCGCAATCCGCCTGCCGTCCTGCAGCGGAGCATTGAATCCTTGGCCACGCAAACAGATCGCAACTTCTCAGTGCTGCTGAGTGATAATTATACCACCAAGGGTGGAGAGATCATTGATGCCGCAGCCGTTCAGTTGCAAAGCGTGGGCATTGCGGTGCGGCGCGTGAAGCCGCCCTTTGAATTGGGCCGCGTGGAGCATTGGAACTGGGCGCATTACGAATCCCACGCGAGTTGGTTGAAGCCGTTGTTTGCGGGTGACTGGCTGGATGGAAATTACATCTCCCGGTTGCGCGAGGTCATTTCGGCCAATGCCCATTGCCGTTATATTTTTTGTAATTATGTTTTGCATCCCGGAAATAATCCGACCATCACCAGTGGCAGCCCGTGGGCTGGACGTTTCCGTTCCGCAGCAGAAATGGAGTTGAAAGTGTTGGGTTACGGCATGCAATTCGGGCCACCCAGTGCCGCGGCCATTGAAAAGACCGCTTTTATTACCGTGGGCGGATATCCCACACCGCTGCCGATTTGTTCGGACAGTTTGATGTTTTGCACGCTGGCCGCAAGGTATGGCGTTTATGGGATCGAAGAGCCGCTGTGCCACTTTAATATTCACGATGCTCGATTCTCGACAAGTCTTCCTGGGCGGCAAAAGGACACCTTTCGCGAAACCATGACCTATTATTGCATGCTCGGGTATCGTGCCTGGGCTGAGCGGGTTCGATATTCCAAGGTGACATTCGCGCGCATGATGGCACGGGAGGTGCGGAATTATTGGGTACAAATGAGGAAGCCATGAGTGCCTGGTTGGACATCATCATTCCCGTTGCCCACCCGGAGGCTTGCTTGGGTGAGACCATCGGTTCGCTGGTGGCACAAAGGGAGCGCGGCTTTGTGGTTCAGTTGAACGAGAGTGCTCTCGCGCCTGTCTCCATTGAGGTGAACGAGGCGGAAAGACAATTGCAGGCAGCCGGCATCCCTGTGCGCAGGGTGAAGGCACCCTTTCAGCTAAAACGCACCGAGCAGTGGAACTGGGCTCACTCGCAGTCCGAGGCGGAGTGGCTGAAAATGTTGTTGCCGGGAGAGGAATTAAAGCCTGCGTATTTCGAGCGGTTGAAGCAGCGGGTCACTGAACGCCCCAAAGCACAGTTCGTGCGCTGTGACGCCGAAGTTGCGACTGATTGGGGAAAGGAAACAATGCGAGCCCCGACCGGGCAGAGTTCGATAAGTCCGTTGGATTTCCTCAATTATTTTCCCCGGCAGATGAGTTGGATTTCACGCTCGATCAATGTTGCTTATACGCGCACGGCCTGGCTGGCCACCGGAGGCTTTTCCGCTCATTTGCCTGCGTGCGCGGCTTTGAATTTGAATGCCATTCTCGCGCTGCATTACGGGTTGGAAAATATTTCTGAAAGCCTCGTAGCCACAGGTGAAACGGCGAAGAGTCCTGCCAGGGCAGTGATGAGCACCCGAATGAATCGCATGATCGAGACCTGGCTGATGTTGCGCCAGATGAAAAATTATTGCCTGGCCGCGAAATTACCCTGGTCGAAAACAGGCGTTGCTTCCGGTCTTTGCGGAAGTTTTTTTAACGGGCAAGGCATGCTCGCAGGCGAATGAGAGGCAGCTTTATTTCATGGCTTAAGGAGAACCGGACTTCCGTGCGGTCGGCTTTCGGCATGCGCATTGTCTCCATGGGACTGGGTTCATTGCTTGGATTATTATTTCCACGTTTGTTGGTGCAGGCGATGGGAGCTGACTTGTACGGACTCTGGCTTACTTTTCAAAGTGTAACGCGCCTGGGCGGACTCAGCGACCTGGGGATGGGTGGCGCCATAGCTCTGCGCACCGGGCAGTATCTCGGACAGAAGCAGGATTCAAAACTTCGTGAACTGCTTGCCTCTGCGCGATCGATTGTTCTACTGCTCTCCTCGGTGTGCTTCCTGGCGTTCGTAGCCCTTTCGCCCTGGTTGCCGCGATGGCTTAAGTTTGATAGCGCTCCCGGTTCTGGTTCGTTGACTTTGCTGATGATAGTAGGTGGAATGAACGTCGCAGTAGTCCTGCTGGCGGGATACTTTCACAGTTTGAACTTTGCTTTGGGGACGGTGACCTGGCCTGTCATTCCTACTGTTCTTATCGGCCAAATACTAGCGCCGGCGGTACAGGTTTGGCTCGCCATTTATGACTTTCCTCTCTGGGTGCAGTTGTTGCCTTATTCAGCGGCAACAATTGCTGTTGGAGCGCTCGCCTGCTCGATGGTTAAGTGGGCGCACCCGTGGGTAGGGACCATTTGGCCGCTCGGGTTTAATCTGAAACTCTGGAAGGAGTTGGCTGGCACCAGTGGGTGGGTCTATCTATCGAGCATAGGAAATGCCATATATTTTGCGACTGATAGAGTGCTCATTTTGCCTGGCTTCGGTGGTGCGGCCGTGACCAAATATTTTTTCAATTATAAAATTTGCGATCTGGCGACCATGCTGATTTTGACCGCGAGTTTTGTCAGTATTCCCAAGATTACACAATGGTTGGCGAGCGGGCAGGAGGCAGAAAAGACCAGGGCGCTAAAGGAAGTCAATTTTCTTAACACAGCTCAGATCTTGATGGGGTGTACTGCGGCGTTGGGTTATTTGGCCTTTAATGATCTGTTCATTGCCTTGTGGCAGGGAGCGGAGTATCAAATGCCTCTGTCGCTTCAAATAGCCTTCGCCTGCAACCTCGCTGCCACCACCGGGGGAGACGCGGGCATCCAGGTGGCGGGACGATGTGGAAACAACGGCATAAAACAGACTGGAATCGCTGTCGGTGGAACGGGGTTGTTGAACCTCGGATTATCGTATTTATCAATGCGGCTGGGATTTCTTACGGGCATTGCCATTGCAACGGCGATAGCTCAGATTGTACTCAGCCTGAGCCTGGGGTGGATTACCTGCCGGTACCTGAAACTCTCTCCGTTATCATGGTCCGCGAAAAGCTGTCTGCTGCCATTGGCCGTGGTGGGAATTGGTGGATTGTGTCGAACAGTGTTGAAGCCTGACTCAGTGGCTCATGTGATAATGCTGGTGGTAAGCTTTGGTTTGATTTTGCTGGTGGCAGCGCTGGCCGCAGGTGTTAACCGGGAGATGATCTCCAGGGAATGGAGTATCATCAAAGGAATGTTAGGCCGGTGAGTTTAGAACGCCGCGATCGGCCAGTTGGCTTATGAAGTCTGCTTCGAAGCTCTCAAAAGAGATAAGATTAGGATCAAACATGCGTGTTGGAGGAGTTGATCTTGTCATAATCAGATCACCCCATTTTAGGATTGCATCCGCGATCGCCTGGGGATCGCGGATAGGTACGACTTCGCCGATTTTCCCTGCTTCAACAAAATCATTTGCTCCAGTATTTGGTGTTAAAATTACCGGTACACCGCACGCCATGGCTTCCAAGGCTGTCCTCGCCAATCCTTCCTCCAAAGAGGCGAGAACAAAAATGTCTGAATTCTGAAGTCTCTGAGCTAGCTGTGGATGCGGCAGGCTGGGAGCCCAATCGATTGGCAGGTCACGATATTTTTCTAAAATGGGAGCAGCACTATTTTGAACAACGTTCGTTAGACGGAACCTGGCTGAGGGATGCTTTTGATGAACAATTTTAAACGCCTCAAGCATATATGGAGCACCCTTTCGCAGGGACAGTGCCCCAGTTGAAATTATTGTCAGCGGTCGGTCCTTCGGCCTCCCTTCGGTTGGCGGTTTGAAGCAGGAGAGGTCGAGCGGATAAATATTCCTGATCATTTGCTCAGGCTTGAAGCCACGTTCCAAAAAGGAGCGGCTCACGAAGGAACTGGGCGAGAGGACATAATCGACATGCTCCATCATTGCCATTGAGCGTTCGTAATGATGGCGGGCCACGGGAGGGTAAGGGCAATTCCAGCGTTTATGTTCTTCACTTAGGATGGTCCAGAAATTTTCAGGATGAGAGTTGCCGCCATCGAGGAGGGTTTTGCCGCCATGCTTGCGCACCCACTGGAAGGAAGCGTTCACATAGCCGTAGCTGGAAATGATATGATTGCCCGGCTCCAGTTGCTTTTTGACCCAATGATCGAACCAAGGGTGCAACCGCATGCGAAAGGATTCGGCGGCGAAAGTGGAGAGCATGCGTGCGGCGGCATAGGCGGCGAGTCCGACGGCGGGTTTGAGGCGGGTTCGCTCGGGGGGGATGCCTTTGGATCCGTTGCGGGTGGCCAGGGCCAGGAAACGGAGTAACCCATGGTGCTCCAGCGCGCGCGCATTGTCGTCGCAAACCGAGCGGCCGGGTGTGGCGACAACAAAGTTTTCTTTAGGCATTTTGTAAGATGGATTCATAGAGACGAATATGGTTTGCGACCATATCCTCGAAAGTCATGCCCCGTTCCCGAATTGAGACCGCGCCCGCTTTGCCATACTGTTCGCGGAGTGCGGAGTTCGCAATGAGCGATTCCAGAGCACGGGCCAGTTCCGCAGCATTGTTGTGTTCGACCAGCAAACCTGTTTTCTGATGATCGATCAACTCCGGTATGCCGCCGACGCGGGAACCGATGGCAGGGCAGCCGCGGAACATCGCTTCCTGCAGGGCCAGACCGAGAGCCTCGAAAAATGAAGGCTGAACGTAAATGCCGGCGCGGGTCATCCAATCCATGACGTCATGGCGCTCGCCGACGAGCTGAATGCGATCTTCGAGCTTGTGAGCTTTGGCTGTTTCCCTGACCCGGGCGGCAGCTTCCTTTTCAGCCACATGCCCGATGAGACACAATTTCCAATCCGGATATTTGGCCGCGATTTGAGTGAAGGCTTCCGCCAGCACGACCTGGCCTTTCGGAAAGGCGATGTGCCCTACATTCAATATGATCGACTCTCTGGCCAGCTCATTGGTAGCGAGCGGCGCTTGTTTGAGACGGGAGTGGTAGATTTGCAGATACCTGCCTTTAAGCGGAAAATGCCAGCGTTGCAGTTTGGCCAGATCGTGTTGAGATACGGCGATCTCCTTTTTCGTGTGCAGGAGAGAATGCATTTTGCCTGCCCAGGCGATTGGCAGCAAAGCGAGCTTGAACCAGAGCGGTTTCTCAGGCCCGCAAAAACCATTCAGCGGATCAATGACCGAATGCACGGTCGAACAGCAGGGGATGCCTTTTTTGTTGAGCAGGGGAATCGGGCAATGGCCAATATAACGATTGCCAAAGCCGTAATTGCCGCCGAGATGGAAATGCGCGAGGTCGACTCCAATGCCGGCCAGTTCGCGCGCGGTCATCGGTGAAGCAGCGGTTAATTCCCAGTGGAAGTGTTGCTGAACCAGTGATGCCATGGGCGACGTGGCAAATTCTTTGGCGGAATCGCGGGACACCAGCACCAGGTCGTAATGCGGCGCCAGGCCCGCCAATAAATTCTCCACCAGCACACTGACGCCCCCGCGCAAGGCCAACTGATATTCGAGACAGAGGGCAATGTTTTTTCTGCGCGCCATTTAATCAGTGCGGTTCAATCTCAGGTTGGCCGGTGACGATTTGTTTCAACAATAAGGAGATAATTTAATGGAATGGCTCCGGCAAAAAAGACAATTTTCTCGTCAGCTCTTTTCCAGGATGGATTCATACAGGTGGAGGTGGCTCTCAAGCATCGCCTCATAGGTCATGCCGCTTTCGCGAATGAAGGTGTTGGCCGCATGGCCATAGCTTTCACGTAATGCAGGGTTTTGAATCAGCATTTCCAGCGCTTTGGCGAGGCGGGCTGGATTTCCAGGCTCGACCAGCAAGCCATTTTTTTGGTCCTGGATCAATTCAGGGATGCCGCCAACCCGCGAGCCGATGGTGGGACAACCGCAGAACATGGCCTCCTGGAGAGCAAGTCCCAATGCCTCGCTCCGCGAAGGTTGCACGTAAATGGAGGCTTGGGCCATCAATTCAGGGACATCGTTCCGTGGACCAGCCAGGATAATGCGGTTTTGCAGGCCGTGAGTTTGGGCGAGTGCATTAATACGTTCGCCCATTTCTGCTTCCAGCACGTCACCGACAAGGCACAACTTCCATTCCGGATATTTTGGTGCGATTTGCACAAAGGCTTCGGCGAGCACATCCTGCCCTTTGACATCCGCCAGATGGCCGACATTCAAGATGAGAGGTTGGCGAACCGGGTTGTTTGGCGGAGCGTCAGCACTCTTCAGTCGCGAATGATAAATCTGGACGAACCTTGACCGCGCGGGCCAATAGACGCGGCGCAATTTGTTAAAGTTGGATTTGGAAACGGCAATCTCGCGGCGTAAATGGAACAGCCCGTGGAGCTTTCCAGCGTAGGCCAGCGGCAGCATGGCGAGCTTGACCATAAGGGCACGCTGGGAGCCGCAATAACCGTCCAACAAGCCCTTGAAGGAATGTATGGTGCTGACCGCTTGGATTCCTTTGGAGTGGACGAAAGGGATGGGGCAATGGCCAATAAAACGATTTCCCCAGCCGAAATTGCCGCCAAAATGAAAATGAGACAGGTGCACTCCTGCCTGGGCGAGTTGTTCCGCCAGAGTCCGGGAGGTGCGGGGGGATACCGTGGCAGGATTCCACTCGAAATGATTTTGGATAAATGAAGCAACAGGGAGCCGGGAGAAGTCCTTTTCGGAATCCCTGGAAACGAGAACCAGATCGTATTGAGCCGCGAGGCCTTGCAGCAAGGTTTCGACGAGCACGCTGACGCCGCCGCGCAAGGCGAGCGGGTATTCGAGGCAGAGGGCAATTTTTCGTTTGGCCGCCATTCAACAACAGCTTCGATTCATTCGATCCGATTTAGTTCAAAAGTGAGCAGGCATTTTAGAGACATTCCTTTTGCAAAAAAGACAATTCTACCGTTATTGGCCCGTTCTTGAGGGGGAGTTCCTGAGGGTTTTCGAAATGGCAGTGAGCGAAGTTACAATATCACTCTCTGGCTGAGCATGAAGGCAGTGTTCAAAAGGGTTGGGAGTAGGGGCGTCGACGCGTTTTAATAAGAACTATTCCAGGGTGGCGCGCGGTTTCAGGAAAGCGTCTGCAAATTGACTTTTGGCATCGATCGATTTCGGTCTGACTACCTAGGACAGGTTGCCGGTCAAGTTTCTAGTTTGGGGCCAGAGAGACAGGTCGGTTGGAAAACCGCCGTGGTGGGAGTCTCAAAGTAGTGGGAGTAGTTATAAGCCGTACACACGTCAGAGCAGAATTCCAAATGTTCCGTTCTTTCGACGTCTTTCAATTCGAAATTTTGACGGGACTTGGCAAGGAACCAGCATACTTCTTTCCAGGCATGAAGTTTGGTGCTTATGCATTTATTCATTTGGTGAGCAGCGCCCGCCATGTGCGGGAATATTTTGCCTCTGCTGTCATAATAACTACGTATCGGAAATGGCAAATCTTTCAAAAATATGCAATTGAGCGGCTAATCGTGAAAGAAAATGGCCTGTTCAAGCCGTGATCGGAACCGAATGCCTCCATCTGATTGGCTGAGGGAAAGAGAATGGGCTGGAAGTCTGAAGCGGCCAAACACCCTGGTTTTATTGATCCAAGGTGTTTTAAGCGGTTGCAAGCAGGCTAGCTGGCGTCCAGGGTATCACTGCTTAATGGTGAGAAATATCCGGGACTTTACTGGGGATAGTTCCGGTAGTCCCGGTCCCACTGGCCCTCTCGATATTGTGGAGGGGCTTTATCGTAGCCACGGAAGCGGTCTCCTGAAGGGCCGTAACCGGAGCCATAGTAAGTGTCGTTGCCATACCCGCCCTGGCCGCCATGGTCATGATGTTCTGATTCGCAGCCGATTACTGTCAATAAGCCGGCAAGACCGGCCAAACAAAGTACATATTTCATGATTTGACTCTCCTTCTTTTTACAGTCTGCGGAGTGATATCCATAAACCTTCACTTTTAAATATCGTCCGTACGTGATTCTCCTGCAATTGGGAGTTCACCTTGCCCGTTGCGGAAAGCATTTTAAGCATCGTTGTCCCCATGTTATGGTGGTTGAGCGGCCAGGATTCCCGGGCATAGGTCGAAGTTTGTGATGACCTGTTGGCGGATGGAGGCAATCCGCCGTTGTGGCAGTGATGTTTTTTGCTTTCACAGGGTTGTCCTTTAAAGTTAGCGTTTTAAGCATGTCGATAACCGGCTTCCTTTATGCCCATTACTGGCGGGTGGCGAGTGCCTGGATGAAAAAGCAGGTGTTGAAAACGCCCGCTCCGGAGCGTCTTACCCAGGCCGATTGGCCGCGCAGTTTAAAGGATCCCACCGGTTTTTATCTTGAGTGTTTTCGGTTCTTTCATCAACGCCTTCCGGCTGAAATCCGGGAGCATCGCACTTATTTCAGTCAGAATCGCCGGGGGTTCGGCGAGGATGCCATGCATGTGATGTGGTATTCCTTGTTTGAAACCTTGAAACCAGCGAATTTTTTGGAGATCGGAGTGTATCGCGGGCAGACGACGAGTTTGGTGGCACTGCTGGCGCGATTGAAAGGGGTGCCGTGCACGGTGTTTGGCATTTCACCATTCTCGACGGCGGGCGATGCGGTTTCGAAGTATGATAAAGGGATCAATTATTACGAAGATACGCTGACCAACTTCCGGCATTTTTCGCTGCGTGCACCGATATTGCTCAAGGCTTATTCAACCGATGTCCCGGCGAAGGAATTGATCAAATCGCAAAGTTGGGACCTGATTTACATTGATGGCAATCATGATTACGAGATTGCGCTGCAGGACTGGCAAAATTGTTCCGAGAGTGTGAAGGCTGGGGGTGTGATTGTGTTGGATGATTCGGGATTGACGACGGCGTATCGGCCGCCACTGTTCGCCACGGGGGGGCATCCTGGTCCTTCGCGGTTGGCGCAGGAGATTGACACGAAGCGGTTTCGTGAAATTTTACAAGTGGGGCACAATCGGGTTTTTCAGAAGATTGCCTAAACCAATGGCAAAATCAGTTTCAGTTTCCGGGCTGGAATGGGAAATGCTTTGCTAGCACGAGTTAGCGCGATTACTGAAAAAATGTCTGATAAGAAGTCAATGATGGTATTCTTCGCGCCATGGCCTTACCCATGGAGTGAGTGGAAGGCAACAGATAAGCCATTGACCCACTCGGTGTCCTTCTCCGCACGTGGTGATGGAGGAGAGCGAGTCTTGAAATTCCAACCGCGGGTTAAATAAACGACAGCATTTTCGGTGGTTGCCAGAGACGGGATTATATTGCGTAGATTTTTGAAATGAAGATTGCCGTCATTACAACAGATAATCGCCAGCACTACGGGACTTACAACGTGCCGGTGCCGGGCTTTGGAACTGCGCCCGAGGCATTGTTGCAAGGCTTTGCAGCGATGCCGGAATTGGAAGTGCACGTGGTATCGTGCGTGCAGAAGCCGGTGAAATCGCCGGAGAAGCTGGCGGAAAATATTTTCTTTCACAGCCTGTATGTGCCGAAGCTTGGATGGATGCGCACGTCCTATCAAGGATGCGTGCGGGCCGTGCGGCGCCGGTTAAAAGTCATCCGGCCCGACATTGTGCATGGGCAGGGGACGGAACGGGAGTGTGCGGTGAGTGCGGTTTTTTCGAAATTTCCCAATGTGCTGACCATTCATGGAAACATGCGATTGATTGCCCAGGTCAATGTAGCCAAACCGCTGTCATTTTACTGGCTGGCGGCGCAACTTGAGAACATAGCTTTGCAAAAAACCAAAGGGGTGGTTTGCATCACTCACTATACCGAAGAGGCCGTGAAGGGTTTGGCACCTAAAACCTGGCTGGTGCCAAATGCCGTGGATGCATCCTTTTTTGATGTCGAAACCGCACCAGACGAAACAAGGACTGTCCTGTGTGTGGGGAACATATCGTACCGAAAAAATCAAAATCCTTTTATTAAGGCGCTGGATTCCTGGGCCGCGAAGAACAAAATCAAATTACTCTTTCTGGGGCAGGCGAACAAGGAGGAGCCCTATGTGCAAGAATTCTTCGAGATCATTGCGACCCGATCCTGGTGTGAGTACGGTGGTTTTGCTGATCGGGAGAAACTAAAAACTCACCTGAAGAGTGCTTCATTGCTGGCTCTTCCATCCCTGGAAGATAATTGCCCAATGGTTGTTTTGGAGGCCATGGCTGCAGGAGTGCCAGTCCTGGCCGCAAAGGTGGGAGGGCTGCCTGATCTCATTGAAGAAGGGGGTAATGGGCTCTTCATGGATCCGACAGATGTCTCCAGCATGGAGCAGGGCGTTGCCAAGATGCTCACTGATGCCGGCCTGGCCAAAAGTCTGGCAGTCAATGCAAAGCGAATCGCCCGCGAGAAATATCATCCTTCAATCATTGCCCGCCGACATGTGGAGATTTATCGGGAAGTGCTGGGCAAATAGGACGTGCGGCCGGTCGATGAGGGCCGGACCATCATGGATTATTTGGACCTGGACGCAGAGCCAAATTTGTCCTCGATGTTCTTGATGCTGTCCAGTTCCTTCTGTCTGGTCATGGCCTCCAGAAAATCTGTATAGGCCTTGCCGCTGACCTCCAACTGATTACCCTTGTCCAGCTTCAATTTGGTTGCTCTGAAGGAGGCACAACTCCATTCCCTTTCGTGCACGTCATCATGATCCACCAGCCAGTCGGTTTTGCCGGTTAAGGCCTTCGCGAGGGCCAGGCATTCGGCATCGGTGAAGC